>DMKB01000258.1 GCA_003454665.1 Nitrospiraceae bacterium
GCCCCCGCGGAACTCAAAGACGAGAAGAAGATTCCGCGCCAGAAGAGGCGCTCAATGGGCCGCATGAGCATTTTTGCCGCCCAGGCGTCGGAAGAGGCGGTGGCCGATTCAGGGATTACGCTGTCCGATATTTCCCCGTGGCGACAGGGCTGCGTTGTCGGATCCACAACAGGAAGCGCCAAAAGCATTAATGATGCCTTCGAGATGATACTGCCGAAAAAGGACATCAGCGAGCTGAACTCGTCGATGTTCTTTCAGTGTATGTCCCACACGGCTGCGGCGAATGTTTCGCAATATCTCGGATTGAGCGGATATGTAATGTCTACGGCCGCTGCCTGCGCCTCTTCGCTCCAGGCGATCGGGGCGGGATATGACCTGGTCCGGCTCGGAAAGCAGGACATCATGCTCTGCGGCGGAGCAGAAGAGCTGCATCCGACCGTTACGGCATCCTTTGATGTGCTGTTTGCAACGTCGGCTTCCTATAATATGAATCCTCAGCAAACACCGCGTCCCTTCGATAAAGACCGCGATGGCCTGGTATGCGGGGAAGGCAGCGGCATTGTGATGCTGGAGGAGTACGAACATGCGGTACGGCGAAAGGCCAAGATCTACGCCGAGATCATCGGGTACAGCACGACGGGAAACGGGTTCCATGTCAGTCAGTCGAATAAAGAGTCGATGGCCTATTGCATGAAGGCGGCGCTGAGCGATGCCGGCGTAGCGGCCGGTGACGTCGGGTATGTAAACGCCCATGCCACGGCAACGCTTCAGGGAGACGCGGAAGAGGCCGGAGCAATACTCGAGGTCTGCGGCGATTCTGCGCCGGTAAGCAGCCTGAAAGGCTATATCGGCCATACCCTGGGCGCTTCGGGGGCTACGGAATTGATCGCCTCGCTGATTATGATGGAGCGAGGGGTCATTTATCCCACCCTGCATTTAGACGCGATCAGTCCGGACTGTGCCGGCATTCATCATGCCACGAGGCGGATTGAAAAGAAATTTGATATAATCTTAAAAAACTGTTTCGCCTTTGGGGGCATTAATACCGCGCTGGTCTGCAAAAAAATCTAAGCGGGACACTTGACGGGGGAGTGCATGACGGAGCAGGAAATCATTGATATTACGAATAAAGTGTTCGAAGATTCTTTCGAGATAGAGCGGGAACGGTTGCAGCCGGAGGCCCATATTTTTACCGATCTCGGGTTGGACAGTCTGGATATCGTCGACCTCGTGGTGGCGCTGCAAAAAGGGTTTGGCGTCAATATTCGCAATGAAGAGCAGGTGAGAGAGATACGGACGTTGCAGGACATTTATCGGTTTATTGCTTCTGTGAAAGAGCGTGAACGTTTATAAGGCTGATCACAATGAACTCAGTTTTGCTCTTCGGCATGAACCTGTACCTGTATTCACTATTTTTCCTGGTGTCTGCAGTGGTTATACCCGCGTTAACGCTCTTTGTGACCGTGGCGTCTTTCTTTTTAACGCACCGCAAAACGATGAAGCGTTTTCGCCGTGCGATAAACTGGTATGGGCGGGTCATGATGCTGTTTGCCTACCCCTTCATAAAAGTGCACTACGAAGATCTCGGAGGGAGTGATGCATCGAAGCCTTCTGTCATTGTCGCTAACCACCGGTCGGCTTCTGATGCCTTTCTCCTGTGTTTTTTGCGAGAGGAATTTGTCCAGGTTGTCAATGTCTGGCCGTTTCGTCTTCCCGTACTGGGCATCTATGCCAAGTTGTCGGGATATTTGAATGTCAAGAAAATGTCGCCTGAGTCCTTTCTGAGCAAGGCGCTTCAGTTGCTAAGGGATGGGATTTCCATAGCTTTTTTCCCGGAAGGGACGCGTTCAGCGAGCAGGAAGATGGGGAACTTTCACGGCACGGCTTTCCGGTTGGCAATGGAGGCCCGGGTTCCCGTGGCTCCCCTGTGCATTTCGGGGAACGAAAACATACCGCCAAAAGGATCGCTCCTTCTGCGGCCCGGCACGATACGGATCCGCAGACTGGCGGCGATCCCCTGGGAAGAGTATAGAGACCTGACGGCGTTTGCCTTCAAAAACAGGGTCCGGGAGATAATCGGTAACGAGCTGTCCCGGTCAGAGGAATAAGGGTATGATAGCATTTGAACGGTATCGCGGCATAGAGTTTTCCGACGCCGATGCGATCAGGGAAATTCAGGAGAAGCAGCTCCGCAGTCATCTTCAGTATGTCGCTGCTCAATCTCCCTATTACCGGAATCTGTTCAAGGAGCAGGGAACGGATATCGGCGCCATTACGCTCGACACCGTGCACACACTGCCTTTTACAGACAAACGCGCACTCGGGAAATATAATGAGGACTTTCTTGCCGTTCCCATGTCGGAAATTGTTGATATCATCCTCTCTTCCGGAACGACAGGCAATCCTACCAAGGGGATGTATACGGAAAATGATCTGAGACGGCTGGGCTATAACGAAGCGATCTCCCTCGACAGCTGCGGTTTAACGTCAGAGGACGTCGTTCTGCTTACCTGCACCATGGACAGATGTTTTATCGCGGGCCTCGCTTATTTTTCCGGAATACGACACCTCGGTGCAGCATCCATCAGGAACGGCCTGAGCAGTGCCGAAAGCCATATGGGGATTATTTTGCGGATGCAGCCGACAGCCATTGTCGGGGTCCCCACCTTCCTGCTTAAGCTGGGACAGTATTTGCTGGCCAATGGCGTTGATCTTCACAAGAACAGCGTTGGCAGGCTGATTTGTATCGGAGAACCCATCAGAAGCCGTACCCTTGCGCCGTTGACGATCGGAGAGCGCCTGGAAGACACCTGGGGCGCAAAAATATATTCCACCTATGCCTCGTCAGAAACGATCACGACCTTTTGTGAATGTACCGCCCAGAAGGGAGGCCACCTCCATCCGGAACTGGCCTTCGTGGAAATAGTCAACGAACAGGGTGATGTCCTGCCCGCCGGGGAAGTCGGCGAAGTGGTTGTTACCCCCTTCTCAATAGAGGGTATGCCGTTTATACGGTTTAAAACAGGCGATATCAGTTTCCTGATGGACGAGCCCTGCGAATGCGGACGCAATTCCCCCCGCCTCGGGCCGATACTGGGAAGAAAGAAGCAGATGATCAAGTTTCGCGGTACCACGTTGTATCCGAATTCCATTTATACCGTCCTGGACGAGTTGCCGGCGGTGAGTGAGTATTATGTGACGGCAACGAGCGATTATGACCTCTCCGATGTGGTAAAGGTCTATGTCTCAGTCAAGGATGCGTCATATACGGCTGATATGATCATGGATAAGCTCCAGGCACATTTGCGGGTACGGCCCGAGGTCGTGGTCGCCAGCGAAGAAAGCATCAGAAAACAGGTATACGCTGAACATTCCCGGAAATTAATTCGGTTTGTCGATAAGAGAAAGGGCATATGAAAAGTTGTCAGAGTCGCATCTATGGAGCGGAATTCTCTCAGGAAGAGATTCGCGAGGCCGTTCAGAACGGCAGACTGCTCTCGATGGAGTTGGAGTTTAATCGCAGCTGTAATTTCCGCTGTATTTACTGTTATGCTGCCAATAATTCCTTTTACGAGAACGAATTGACGAAAGAGGAATTCCATGACGTCATTGTTCAGGCGAGGGATCTGGGGGCGAAGAAGATAATCGTCCTGGGCGGCGAGCCTATGCTGTATCCGCACATTCTCGAAATGATCCGCTTCATAAAGAAACAGGGTATGGAGATAGAACTGTTTACCAACGGCGCCCGTATAACCCCGTCCACGGCCCAGGTGTTAAAAGACAATAATGTACGCGTGGTCCTCAAAATGAACACTTTTGATGAAAGTCTGCAAAATAAGCTGTCCGGCAAAAAGGACGCGTACACACAAATACATGAGGCCTTTAAAAACCTGAAGCAGGCCGGCTATCCGTCCGAGGACGGCCGTCTCGGGGTCAGTACCATTATTTGCAAGCAGAATTTCGATGAACTTGCTCAAATGTGGGAGTGGCTTCGGGACCAGGATATTGTGCCGTACTTTGAGATGATTACGCCCCAGGGCAAGGCCAGGGAGAGTGAGTATCTGGTCGTCGAGCCCGACAAGATTGAGGATCTTTTTTGCCGTATCGCGAAGCTTGATCGGGAAAAATACGGGTACCAATGGGATCCGAAGCCGCCCCTCGTCGGCGGGGAATGTCTCCGACACCAGTTTTCCTGTGCCGTAAGTTCTCAGGGGGATGTCCAGCCCTGTGTCGGCGTTACGGTCACCGTCGGTAATATGCGGGAGCGGAAGCTGAAGGACATCATCACGGACAGTGAAATCATTCAAGATCTCAAGAATTATCAGCAGACGATCAAGGGCCCCTGCGGCGAGTGTGCGCAGTTGAGTGAATGTTATGGCTGTCGCGGTGCGGCGTATCAGTTGACCGGCGATTATCTCGCTTCGGACCCGCTGTGCTGGAAGAACGCACAGAAACAAGACGACATCGTGAGCTTGCCTGTTGAGGCCTCACGGCTGGTGCCGCATAAACCACCGATGCTGATGCTCGACAGACTGCTTACGGTCGGCGAACGGGCGTCTCTCTCGGAGGTGACGGTCTCTGAAGATTCAATATTCCTGAAAGAGAATGGCATGATCGATGAAGCCGGCTATCCGGAAATTATGTCACAAGCCGTTGCCGCGCAGGAAGGTTTTAAGAACCTGGGAAAATCGGATCAACCGGAAGGGTATCTGCTGGGAGTGAAAAACATGGAGATACTCGGCACCGCGGGACCCGGCGACCGGCTCGTCGTTTCGGTCTATAAAGTTGCAAAATACGGCGACTTCGGCATTGTGCGTGGAGAAATATTCAAGGACAAGGAAGTCATTGCCCGGGGAGAACTCAAGGTCTGGCAAGGAGAAACTGCGGCAGGTGAATGAATGCCGAAACCATCATGAGAACGAGTTATATTATTGTCGCAGCTTTTTATTGTTTTCTGTCAGGTGTTTCTCCGTCAGGCGCAAGCGAACCGTATGGCAAACAACAAGAGCAAGCAACGGACCTCGGGAAAACACTGGGCATCCTTGTTGAAAAAGCTTCGGCCTTTCAGACATTAAAGACGGATTTTGTTCAGGAAAAAGAAATGGCGATGTTCCGGGACAAACTCGTCATCGCCGGGCGGATTTATCTGAGAAAGCCGAGCACCATTGCGTGGCATGTTGATTCGCCGCTGAAATATTCAGTGCTTATTACGGATACCCGTATCCGGCAGTGGGACGAAGACACGAACAAGACGCAGGAACTGTCCCTGAAAAAAAACCCCGTTTTTCGTAATGTTTTGAATCAGCTGTCCGTCTGGTTTTCCGGTGATTATCGTTCACTCCTTGAGACGCATGACGCCGTGATTGTTCAAAAGAAGCCCATCGTCATTGAATTTGTCCCGAAAGAAAATGCACTTACAAAAAAGATCATCAAAAGCATCACGCTTACTTTCAGAAAAGATGAAACGTATCTGAAGCAGATCCGGATACGCGAGGTGAGTGGAGACGTTACGACGATTATATTCAAGAACACGGTATTGAATATCCCGCTTGACGGAAGCAACTTTGAGGTTCGCGGGCATGTTTGACCGGTATTTTTTGCTGCTCCACGAGTTCGTTCAAACCCATAAAAGAGTTGTGCTGATCACGGTTGTACTGATGACCGTGCTGGCGGGAATCGGGCTCCACTTCATTACCTTCGATAGTAATATTGATGTAATGCTTCCGCATGAGCAAGGGATCCATCGCAGCATACGCTTTTTACGGGATTCAAAGCTTTCCGATAAAGTCGTTGTTTCTCTCTCCCTGACCACTTCCGGCAAGAACAAAAAAGAGCTTGTTCGGGCCGTCGATCAATTGGCGGCTTCTCTGAACCCTCCCCTGGTTTCCACTGTCACGACGGGTGTTTCTTTGCCAGGCATCATGGATGATGACTTCTTTTTTGCCTATGCTCCGCAGGTGCTTGATCAGCATGATCTGTCCCGTATCGACGGCTGGATAAACGAAGACGGTGTTTCCACAAGGCTGCAAAGGATTTACCGGCAGATGCTGAGGCCGGAAGGAATTTTTATGGGCTCCCTGTCACGGTCCGATCCTCTCGGCATACGGATGCTTCTCCTTGGCAAGATGAAGAAACTCTCTGCTGCTTCGGGTTACGATGTGACTGTTGATAATGGATACTTTCTGAGTCTTGACGGCGGGCATGCCCTGATGATACTGGAGACCCCCGTATTGATGACGGACGGACCCGGCTGTCGGAAGCTTGTTGCCTATTTGAAGGAGAAGGTCGAGGTCCTGCCAGACGTTGTTTCCGCTGATTTTATCGGAGGACACTTTCATACGCTCAGTAACGAAAAGGTCATTAAACGCGACATCGGGCTGGCCATTGCTGTTGCATCGTTTGCCTTTTTACTACTTTTTATTGTTGTTTTCCGCGATCTGCGCATTATTCTTGTTTTTCTCATTCCTGTTGTCGCAGTCATTTTGTCTATCAATCTGTCGACGTTCCTGACCGGAACCTTATCATACGTCGTCATCGGCTTGGGAACGGTGATTGCCGGCATTTCCGTTGATTACGGCATTCATGTCTATATTGCGGCGCGAAGAGGCGGCAATGTTCCCCTCGCCATACGGCACGCTGCGAAATTTTTGTCTGTCTGCGCACTGACGACGATCGTCGGTTTTTCCGTGCTGTTTTTTTCACAGGTGCAGGGGTATCATCAGCTGTCATTTTTTTCAATCCTGAGTGTGATTATTTCAGTAATCCTGGCTTTTTTTGTCCTTCCCCATGCATTGTCATGGGAACAGGCTTCTTTTATCTTTCATCCGGCATTCACGGACCGCCTTGAACGGCTCTATTCCCCGAAGAGAATCCACGTTATCGTCTGGGCACTCCTGACGCTTGCTGCCGCATTCTTTGCCGTTCAGGTCCGGTTCGATGTCGATATTACCCGTCTCGACGGTAGTGAGCCTGCAGTCTTTAAAGCGGAAGAGAATTTTTCCAAGGTCTGGGGAGGACAACAGGGTGACCAGGCGATATTCGTAGCAACGGGAGCGACCTTCGAGGAGGCACTGGAGAAGAACGAGGGCGTTTATCGCGAAGCGAAGCGGGCCGTTGGCGAGGACCGTTTCTCGACCCTCTCCATGGTATTGCCCTCGGATGAGACCCGGGAAGAAAACAGGGCTCGCTGGAACCATTTTTGGAAGTCAGGACGGGAAGAACGGCTGAGAAAGCTGATTCAGGATATCGGCCCACGCTATCATTTTACTGAACGCGCTTTTTCCCCGTTCTTCGACAACCTCACTGCTCCAGGGAACAGCCGGAAGGCCGACACAATTCTTGCTCATTTCCGAAAGCAGTTCGTCCAGAAGCGTGCGGACGGCTACCAGATATTGTCTTTCTTCCCTGATACCCGGGAGGATAGTGACGCAATGTCGGCCATCAGCGAGCATTATCCGGGGACATTTTTAGTATCGCGCAGGGCCTTATCCAGGGCCATATCCGACGTTACCGCAAGAGAGGTGAAGCTTCTGGCGTCGATTGCCCTTCTCTTTGTTGCTGTCCTGATCCTTGTTTTCTTCCGGTCCTTCGCAGAGGCGCTGATCGCATTGACCCCTGTCGTAACGAGTATCCTCTGGCTCTTTGCCTTTATGACGGTGTTTGGTCTGACGCTGAACGTGGTGAACATGGTCGCCGGCATTGTCACGATCGGCCTCGTTCTCGATTACGGCATCGGAATGACCTACGAGTATCGGCACGACATGAAGGCGGGAACGATCATTGCCGTGTCGTTGTCTGCGCTCACTACCCTGATCGGCACCGGAGTGCTCCTGGTTGCCGACCATCCGGCGCTCTTTTCCATAGGCGTTACGCTGGTGATCAGCATCTCGGCGGGATATCTCACGTCGATTCTCGTGGTCCCGTCCCTCTGTTCTTATATATTGCCCTTACGGCAGCATGGATGACAGTGTATGAAACATTTTATTGCCATACTATTCGTTATATTGCATTTGTCGGGATGTATGAAGATCCCCTTCAGAGAGGCGGACCGTGTGCCCATGTCGTCACAAGACGCCGGGATCATGGTGAACCGCTTCAAGGAACGAATGCCCGTAAATTTTCAATTGCTTAGCACCATCGTTTTTTTGTATAATTGGTCACAATTCTCCGGAATCGGTTACCTGGACATCAATGCAGAAAAGAGGGCGTTCAAGGCCGTCGGCATCAATCCGATGGGCGTCAAGCTCTTTGAGTTGTCCGGGGACGAGCAGGGTGTTGTCACCCATTTCGCGCTGGACGCACTGACCCGCAGGGGGGATCTTGCCAGGGCCGTGGGAGAGGATATCAGGAGGATCTATTTTGACCTCGTTCCTTCGCCTGGCGCAGCGGTCAGAAGGAAAAAATATGAAATAATATTTTCACGCACTCTCGAAGCCGGGCGTATCGAGCATGTTTTTGCCGGGCCGGGCGGCGAGCTGGTTGAAAAGCGCTATTACCGGGACGGCACCATGGATTGGCGCATCTCGTACTATGAGTATCAGAAACAAGACGGCAAGTCCTATCCGCGAGGTATTCTTTTGAAGAACTATCGGTACGGATACCGCCTGCTTGTGAAACAAAAGGAGCTTTATCTTTGAATACCATCAGGAGAGAGATCGCGGCATGTATGACTGATCTGACCGAGTCGAATCACGTGCTCACCTCGCATTTTACGTTTCCCGATGATTTCGTCGGATTTCAGGGGCATTTTCCCGCTCGAAAAATCCTGCCCGGTGTTTGTCAGATTCAGTGTGTGCGTTTCATGCTGGAGCGATGGAGCACGAGAACTGTTGCGCTCAAGGAAATTGTGGGCGCAAAGTATTTTGCCCCCATTGTGCCATCGGAACAAGTTACCTGTACCTGCAAAGAGGTGCGGGATACCAGCGAAATATTTGTTCTCAAAGCAGTTCTCACGAAAGGTGAGCAAAAAATCTCGGAGATTAAATTAAAGGTTCGTTTCGTTGAAAACAACGCCGAACAATAGGTATGAAAAAAAGAAGGGGAACATCCTACTTTGAGCGGATCGACGGAGCGCCGGATCCGGTTGCCGTTTCCGTTAAGCGACGCGTTACCTTTAGCGAAGTCGATGCCATGGCGATTGTCTGGCACGGGAGGTATGCCCTCTATTTTGAAGACGGATCTGCGGAACTCGGCAGACGCTGTGGACTGTCATACCGGGACTTTTACCACGCTGGATTGCGCGCTCCCATCGTCACCTGTCATATTGAGTACTTCAGGCCGCTGCAGCTTGATGAAGAGTTTACCATTACGGCTGCATTGATATGGGATGACGGCGCCCGGCTCAATACCGAGTACGCTCTCTATAAAGAGGACGGGAGCCTTGCCACGAGCGGGTATACCGTACAGGTGCTGACCAATTATAAAACCGGTGAGGTCTGCATAGTTTCCCCGGAATTGTTAGAGACCTGTCGCAGAAGGTGGCGGGCCGGAGAGTTTTCTTGATGCGGGCAAAAGCAGTCGTTGTGTTATCTGATATGATAACGCCGTACGGAAGAGGCGCCGACAAATGCTGGAGCGGGCTGGTTGCCGGCACAAGCGCCATTTCCCGCGTTACCCGGTTTCGGACCGAGGCATTCCAGTCCGATTGTGCTGCAACGATTGACGGGTTGCAGTATCATCAAGACGAATCTCTGGTCATGCAGATGCTCGCTTCTCTGTTCGACGGCGCCGCTTCGCAAATCCCGGGCGATGCGAGCCTGATACTTGCGACGACAAAGGGCGAGATTGATCTTTTAGAGAAAGCCATTCTTGACGGGGCCGGGGATGAATCGGACGCTGTGTTGCAGCGCCTTCTGGCGCGTGTTTCTGCACTGGCCGGCATTCGCGGCGAAGGTATGATTGTCTCGGCTGCCTGCGCGTCATCATCGGCGGCGGTGGCGCGGGCGGCTGCCATGATCCGGTGCGGCAGGAGTGATGCCGTGCTCGTCGTCGCCTGCGACAGCGTGACGGAGTTTATCTTTTCCGGATTTTCCTCGCTCATGGCCCTGGACAAAACGGCCGCCAGACCGTTCGACATACACCGAAGCGGGCTGAGCCTGGGAGAGGCCGCCGCCTACCTCTTGGTCATGAGTGAGGAGCGGGCGGTTCGGGAGAAACGACCTATTATCGGAGCGGTTGCCGGCTGGGGCTTGAGCGACGATGCCAACCATATGACGGGGCCTTCGCGGGAAAGCGAGGGACTGATCCTGGCAATCACGAAAGCGATGAAGTCTGCAGGCATCGGTGCGGATGACGTAGGGTTCATCGCCGCCCACGGTACGGGCACGGTATACAATGATGCCATGGAAATGGGGGCATTTCGTGCAGTCTTCACCCATGCCGCGATGCCGCTCTATTCGATAAAAGGGGGTATGGG
>DMKB01000242.1 GCA_003454665.1 Nitrospiraceae bacterium
CGTTTAACTTGTGTGAAGCGAATTCTCTTTGGCAGAAGCTTCGAGCAAAAAATCCTCTTTCATCCGCTATGGGCTCAAAATCAATAATAAAAGAGCCCTTGAGTGTGGTTTCCTTGAAAATCATCAGACGATCCTGACTTCAGGTATTGGCAAAATAAACTTCCCACCCTTTTCACGATACGCATTCTGTTGCTCGAGAATTTCTTCGGCAAAATTCCATGCTAAGAGTAATACATAATCCGGCATGTCCTGGATAAGCTTGTCCGGATGGTATACCGGCAGATGACTGCCTGGAGTAAAAAGGTTCTGCTTGTGAGGGCTCTTATCAACAGTATACGCAACGAGGTCTGTATTCACCCCGCAATAGTTCAGCAGTGTATTTCCCTTGGCCGGGGCTCCATAAGCAGCAACTTTTTTCCCCGATTGTTTCAGGCTTTTCAATAGATCGACTAACGTATTTTTTATTGCCGAAGTTCGTTCCGCGGTAGCGACATATGTCTCTTTTTTATCAAGTTTTCTTTCGAGCTCTTCCCTTACCAGATCGGCCACCTTTGCATTAACTTGATGTTCCCCTTTGTGCCCGACGAAGTAAATAATTGATCCGCCGTGAATCGACACCCGCTCCGCATCAAAGAGTTCCATATTATAGCGGTTGAAAAGATAGGACATGGCCCGGACTGAAAGATACGAGTAGTGCTCGTGATAGACAGTATCAAATTCAGTCTTGTCGACAAAGTCGATCAGGTATGGCGCCTCTATGGCTATTGTCCCGCGCCTTGCCAACAAATTTTTTAACCCCTTGACAAAGCCATGAATCTCAGGGACATGAGCAAAGACATGACGCCCGAGTATAATGTCGGCCGCTCCATATTTTTCCTTAATGAGAACAGACGTTTCTTCATTAAAAAAATCATTGAACGTGTCAATTCCATTCTCCACAGCCACTTTTGCGATATTAGCGGCAGGTTCAACGCCCAGTGTTTTTACACCTGCTTTTTTAAAATACTGCAGAACGGTTCCATCATTACTGGCTATTTCAACTACCTGTGAATTTCCATTCAAGGCAAATCGTTTCTGGAAGATATTCGCCAGATAGTCGGCATGCTTATGGACGAGATCCGATGTAGCAGAAAAATAAATGTAATTTGTAAAAAGCATATCAGGTGGGACTACATAGCCGATCTGCACCAATCCGCATGTTTCACAGAAGAAGACGTCCAGGGGATACGTGGGCTCGTCTATAGACGTTAATTCGGCTTCTGTGAGAAAGTTGTTCGCCAAAGCCATGGTTCCAAGTTCAAGAAACCTGAATATATCATTTTTATCGCAGAATCTGCAATTCACGCAGCACCTTCATTCATCGAATATTCCTTAATCTGCTCTAAGCATATTTCTTTAAGATTGCCACTATTTTGATATGCCAGTGTCCACTCGATTATGCTATCAACAGCCTTTTCCAAATTCCACCTGGGTTGCCAGCCCAATTGTGACTTCGCCTTCGAAGAATCCAGCTTAAGATAGTGGGACTCATGCGGATGCGCTCCCTTGTCGACTGCATACGTGGCGCCTCTGCCCCATTTGGTGCACAATTTTTTCACCAACCATGCTACGGGCTTTGCATCAGAATCATCAGGTCCAAAGTTCCATGCATCAGAAAAAAGGGGCCCATCCTGAACAAGCTTCTGTGCGAGCATGAGGTAACCGCTGAGCGGATCCAATACATGCTGCCACGGGCGAACGGCATGAGGATTTCTGATGACAATCTGAGCGCCTTCTAACATTGATCTGATACAGTCCGGGATGAGTCTGTCAGTTGCCCAATCACCACCGCCGATCACATTGCCTGCCCGGACAGAGGCAATACCGACGCCATGTTTCTCATGGTCAGCGGGATTGAAGTATGAATTTTTGTACGCTGAGGTCACGAGTTCAGAGCATGCCTTACTGCTCGCGTATGGATCGTAGCCGCCAAGAGGCTCGCTCTCTCGATAACCCCATATCCACTCTCTGTTCTCATATACTTTGTCTGTAGTAACATTAATGACAGCCTTCACCGTGTTGCAATTTCTGACCGCGTCGAAGAGATTTACCGCGCCCATTACGTTTATTGCATAGGTTTCGACGGGAATCTTGTAGGAATCACGCACCAGCGGCTGAGCTGCCATGTGAATGACTATCTCGGGCTTCGCAGCGGCCATAGTCCCGTTGAGATCTGCCAAGTCTCGCACATCCCGAATGATGGAATTGACAAGATTATCAATTTTGCACAGTTCAAACAAGTTCGGTTCAGTGGGTGGATTCAGGGCATAGCCGGTGACCTCTGCACCGAGTAAATGCAACCAAAGACAGAGCCAAGAGCCTTTAAAGCCCGTGTGGCCGGTGATGAATACCCGTTTGCCGGAATAAAATTCGGCAAAAGAGGGCTGGAGGTTTTGAAGGTTGGAGGGTTGAGTTGTCATCCTGTTCTCTTTGCGAGTAATTTGCTTCTAAAAGAATTAAGCATCTTTCCTAATTTTTCTATTTCCAAATACGTACTGTTCAGATCCTGTACATAGTCCAATTCTTAACAGATAGTCAAAATAGCATCCACTTCAGCTAACGATGCCGCTGAGATATTCAGAAAGTTCGCAAAATCTTTAGCTGTTTTTCTGTGTTTGCCTTCAGCAATATTTAATGCTACCGAAACTACGGCCCGCTTTAATTGTTGTTTCAGGATATACTCTTCAGATTTTGGCAATGATGCAGCACTTTTGTAGATATCCTTAATAAGATTCACACTCAATTGCCAAACATCCAAGTTCTTGTACAAATTAGTTTCCACCTACCTTCCAACCATCTACCCCTCCAACCCTCTAACGACCTATTCCCATACTTTCCACGGCGCTTTGCCTGATTGCCAAAGCGATTCGAGGTGATTTTTGTCGCGCAACGTGTCCATAGCGTACCAAAATCCCGTATGTCGATAAGCAACCAATTGACCATCGTGTGCAAGTCGCTCAAGCGGTTCTTTTTCGAAGATTGTGCTGTCTCCATCAATGGAAGCAAGCATCTGAGGATCCAATACAAAGAAGCCACCATTGATCCATGATCCATCACCCACGGGTTTTTCTTTGAATGCAACGACTTTGTCCGAATCGCCAATATTAAGTGATCCAAATCGTCCCGCAGGCAAGGTCGCACTGACCGTAGCAAATTTTCCATGCGCCATGTGATACTTGAGAAGATCGGCAATATTAATGTCAGACACACCATCGCCATACGTTACCATAAATGGCTCATTCCCGATGTACGCCGCTACCTGTTTGATTCTTCCACCGGTCATCGTATCAGTACCGGTGTCTACGAGCGTCACCCGCCATGGCTCAACATTCTTTTGATGTACATTCATAGCGTTGTTTTGCATATCAAACGTAACATCGCTCATGTGAAGGAAGTAATTAGAAAAATACTCCTTGATTACGTAACCCTTATAGCCAAGACAGATAATGAATTCATGAAAGCCATAATGTGAATAAATTTTCATAATGTGCCAAAGGATAGGTTTGCCGCCGATTTCTACCATTGGTTTTGGACGAATCACCGTTTCTTCACTTATTCTTGTTCCCAGCCCGCCAGCAAGAATGACTACTTTCATGAGATAGTGCCTCTTTTGACCAACGTTTACTGTTTTACTACAAAAATGTCTTGTAAATTGAGCATGGCAAGATGTTGCTGGATGATTTTACTCAATACACAGCAAACTTCCGCAACGAAAATTCGTTAACTGTGAAACGCCTATAAATTCGCTCTGCCATTCTGACAAATGATGCACTTTCTTATACATATATTACTAACACACAACCTGGCAGGCTCCTGCATACATACCAGACAACCGCTCCCCAAACCGTTTAAGGGAGAAGTCATCAAACGCAATTTCCCGGCACTGTCGGGAAGAGGCCGCATACCGGGATTCATCTTCCCGCAGGCTGCATACCGCTTCAGCGAGTTCAGCAATACCGTTGTCGGGCCTATAGAGAAATCCTTGCCTGTACTCCTCGATCAGCTCGGCTCCCCCCTCCCCTTCCCGTGCAATAAAAGGGGTGCCAGCGGCCATGCCTTCCATGAGTACGATACCGAGGGCTTCGCCTTCAGACGGGAGCAGGGTAAAGTGGCTTAAAGACAGTATTTCCGGAATTTCCGAAGTCCAGCCGGTAAAGCGAACATTATTTTTCAACCCACCATCGCTGATTCTCTGCATGAGTGATTCGTAGTATTCACCGTGAAGCGGATCACCGATAATAATGAGGAGCGGCTGTCCACCCCTCCTTTTGCAATCCGCCACAAGTTGCAATGATATAGTATGAGCTTTCCGCGGGATCATACTCGCGATGTGACAGAAGATAATACTGAATTCCTCAGTGCGGAGCTTCCTCCGCCAGGCTTCCCGCCGTTCAGGATCAGGATTAGCGAATCGTTCCACGTCGATTCCCGGCCGGATTACGACAATTTTGTGTGGCTTGACACCCTTATTTTCCAGCAACTTTTTTTGCATATGTGAAAGAACAACTACCCTGTCGGCGAATCTGAAACCAATGTGGTATCGGGGCACCATCATGGTGCTGACCACAGGTTTCCGTGAGAGAACAGAAAGTAGCACACCGAAATGGTCAGCGCGGTCGAGGGTGGTATGAATGACGTTTATATTATATTTTTTAATGAGTTGGCGCAAGAAAAAAATGTCCCTGAGCCCCCTCATGGGAATTCCGTAATATGCTATTCCCCTTGCCCGAACCGAGTCGGGTACGTATCCATCGTTGCCACGGCCGACGACAATGACCTGGTGACCCATCTGATTAAGTATCTTGACTTGGTCGAGAAAGATCCGCTGGGCACCGTAGCGGTCGTTTTTTGAGATGATATGCAAAATATTCATAACATTGGACGCGGATTTACGCAGATACCGCAGATTAAGATCACCTGGCTAATTCATGAAAATACTGATAATAATTCTGAATCATTTGTTTGTTGGTGAATCTTTCTTCAACCCATTTCAACCCCGATGTAGCCATGGTGTTATATCTTTCTTTATCGTGGAAAATCTCAATTATCTGCCTTGCCATTTCTCCTGCTGTGCCATTCACCAGAACACCGGAGGGACAACCGTCCAGCGGGTCGCGAACGCCTCCTGCATCAAAGGCAACTACCGGTTTTCCCATCGCCAGGGCCTCCAGTATCCAGATGCCGAACCCTTCGTTTCTGTGGGTACTGACGGCAATGTCGATATCCGCATAAAAAGAGCTCATTTTGTCCTTAGACAGTCTGCCGATCCAGAGGATTGCGTCTGAAAGGCCCAGGCTCTCTGCCCGGATTTTAAACTCGTCTATCTGGCCAATTCCGATTTCAGAAGCCACCAGGGCAAACCGTGCATCAGGAAACTCCATCCTGATATTCAGGAGGGCATCGAGGAACTCTATCTGGTTTTTCCAGAGATCTCCGACAGTACCAATAATTTTCGTCTTTTCCGGGAGAGAATACTTTGTTTTTAGAAAACCCTTCTTTGTGCTATTGTGAGTCAGAACCGATGTATCGATTCCATAGTTGATCACCGTGGTCCTTGAAGACAACGACGAACGATAAGACACGAGCCTTTCTTGAATGTATCTCGATACCGTAATAATAGCTCTCATACGGTTCAGGAGAAAGGGGGATCTACGAAATTCAGGGACTTGAACCGTATAGGCGAGCAAGGGGCTTTTCCGTGAAAAAAAAGCCGCAATCCAGGACTGGATAATATCATGCCCTCTCTGAATATTCACAATCCCATAATTCCCTTCCTGAATAATGCGGGCGATTGTGAAAACCGATGTCAGCGCTCCCCATCCGGACCGTGAAATCGCATGCACGGTAACGGCAGTATGGCGAAACATTTCTTCCAGCGGCGTTCCCGGCCGGCATACGAGGCCGACGGTTACACCCTTTTGAAGCAGGCCCGGCAAGAGATCTCGCAGAAATTCCTCTCCTCCGCCCCTGCCACGAAAATTATTCACAAAGAGAATGTTCATAGCTAGCAAACAGTCAGGCGGTCATGGTAACGATGCCGGTTTCGTTCAGCCTCCGGCGGTGACGTGATTAAGGCGAACCACGATAAACGCAACCGATACAGGCTTCGTTAACGATTGACATAGCCTTTTCCTTCGTTGTTACCTTCCTATCCTCTGCTTTTATGCTCCCATTCTTGCGCATACTTCGCGAAGATGTAGTATGAGTGGAATAAATTCAACACGCTTTCAAGGGGGCGTCGGATATTCGCCTCTTCATTATACGGATGATAATGTTAACTGAACACTTATTTGGCACTAGTGGTACAGTACCTTCGGATATATCTCCTGGATTTTTTTTGCCATCACCTCAATCGCATCCTCCGTGCTGATCTGTTTCATACACGCGTTGTCACGGCACTTGTGTGGTTTGCATGGGTGGCACGACAGCCGCTTCGTGATAACCGTATGGCCCGCTCCCCAGGGACCCCACTTCCTCTCGTCCGTGGGCCCGAAGAGGGCAACCACCGGGATGCCCGCAGCAGCAGCCATGTGCATGGGACCGGAATCAACGCCGAAAAACAGGTCCGCCTCCCGGTATAGGGATATGTTGTCTCGGAGAGATGTCACGCCGCAGAGGTTCAGGCCCCCGAAGGGCCCGTGCCCTTCGATCTCCTTATATAATCCGGTATCTCCTGGTGCTCCGGTGTACACAAAACGTACACTATGTGAGGCCTTGATCACCTTCATGACTTCAGCAAAACGCCGGAGCGGCCATTGTTTTGCAGGAAGACTCGCTGAAGCATGAATGACAACCTTGAGGTCGCTCGCTTTCCACCCAACTTCCGAAAACAGGGTTCGAACTTTTTTTTCACCCTCCGGAGCCGGCCATAACTCTAGCGCTGTTGACCGTATCGGGATATCCAGCACGCGAAGACAGTCAAGAAAATTCTCTACTTCATGCTGGTCCTGCCGGTACGGGACCGAGTCAGTAAGCAGCACAGCCCTGCCTTCCGTGGCAAACCCTATCCTTCGCCTCACACCGGCCGCCCAAACGAGGAGTGCGCTCGAGAGAGAGCGCTTGAGTACGAATGCGGCATCATAACCCTCTGATCGTATTTTTCTCCAATAGTGCAGATACGCAGCCAGCCTGCCGCGCTTCGTGGGGCTGCTGTACCTATGGATCGTCTTGAATGCGAAAGGAATCACGCGGTCAACATAGGGGCATCCTTCGATCACCTGGGCGGAAAAGGGCTCGAGCATCAGATCGATGTGTGCTGTAGGATACGCTTCGCGGAGGTTTCGCAGAAAGGGAACGGTAAGCACCGTATCTCCGATAAAGCGGTAGCGCATTACGAGTATTTTCTTTGCAAGCAGTTTCATGATAAAGATTGGCAACGTCTCTCGGTAACGAGGTCCGCATCGTCTGTCGGTAACGTTCAACGGCTAAAGACGAATGACGAACCACGTAACCGAAACGGGCTTCGTAACCGCTACCGTAACACCATTACCTATGAACATCCTTTAAGATCAACTCCACCGTCTCAGAAAGGTCACGTGCTGTGAAATCGGGATCTTTCACATGTTCAGGTCGCATATTCCCCGAATCGTCCGGTGCGAAGCCGGTCCTGACGAGCACCGACTTCATCCCGGCCCTTTGGCCGAGTTCCACATCACTCCACTTGTCTCCCACCATGAACGACAGAATCGGATCGATATCGAGTTCCTTTACCGCCCTATCGACCAAGCCTGTCCCAGGCTTTCTGCAATCACAAGCCATCGTATAGTGTAAATTCCCCGCCTTCGGATGGTGTGGGCAGTAGTAAACGCCATCGAGCCGGGCTCCCTCTTTTTCGAGCATCTGCGCAAGCCGCGCGTGAGCCTCGTGCACCAGAGATTCAGGGAACAATCCACGGGCCACTCCCGACTGGTTCGTCACGATAATAACTTTGAATCCCGCCTGATTCAATTTTTTGATCGCAGCGCCGGCGTCGGGGAGCAGCCGAAGCATGGTGAGGTCGCTCAGATAGCCAACTTCCTCCGTCACCGTGCCGTCTCGATCGAGAAATACCGCCTTATTCATGATAGGTCCGGACAGAGCAGTGTGCTTGGAGCACCTTGTGTTCTTTCTCTCACACACGGTGGTCTTTGCTATGCTCGATTGCCTCCAAAATGACTTTTTCCCAGTCATGTTCCTGATTTACTTTTAACTCAATACGGAGGGCCCAGATGCCGTCTGGTTGCAAAACCTTCAATCGAGCGGCATCCTTCTCCGTCGTGATGATCATAGCAGCTCCCACATCGACCGCTTTCTGGAATATCTCCGCAAGGTCCCGCTTGCTGTAAAAATAGTGGTCCGGATACACCATTTCTGCTTTTATTTCAGCTCCCAGCGACCTGAGAAGTGCCGTGAAGGTTGCCGGTCTCGCAATACCTGAGAATCCCAGCGCTGCAGTGTTCCGGAGAGTGGAAAGCGGCAAGGTTTCGCCGGTCTTGGTTTCAACCAGTGCTGTTGGCTCGTGGCGTGATGTGAAAATGGGTGCTTCGCTGTGACGCCGTATGGCCGCTTTCATGTCTTCTATGCTCATCATCGCACTGTCGACCCTGGTGATGAGCACAACGTGGGCCCTCCTGAGGACGGCGAGGGGTTCCCGCAGAATACCTGCAGGAAACAGTTTTCCGTTGCCAAAGGGGTCTCCTGCATCCAGGAGTACGATATTCAGGTCTCTGCGCAGCCGGACATGCTGGAATCCGTCGTCGAGGACAATCGTGTCCGCTCCGAATACCTGTACGGCTAATCGGGCCGCCCGGTACCTGTCCCTGCCTACTACGACCGGCACACCGGGAAGCCTCGCTCCAATCAATCCCGGCTCGTCTCCACCCCGTGATGCATCTGCCGATAATACCGTACCGTCGGATACGATCACGATTTCGGATTCGTTCCTCCGCCTGTATCCTCTGCTCACGACGGCTGGATACCGATTATGGCTTCGCAGAAGGCCGGCGATATGGATAACCGCCGGCGTCTTTCCCGTGCCGCCGAGGGTGATGTTACCCACCGAGATGACCCATTGTGGTAATTTTCTTTTTTTAAAAATCCCGACGGCATAGAGAGCGATCCGGAGATGGACGAGGAAACCGTAACACAAAGCGAGAAGAGACAGGATTCCTCCCATGAGGAGTGATCTCGTCCGCCCATACATATGATCCTCTATATAGGTTTTAATCGTCAACGATTAACCTGCCGACAGCATCTATCGTTTTTTTTGTCGCTCCTGCATTAGCGGCAATAACTTCAAATGCCCGCTCGCCAATAGCGGCGGCCAGGCCATGATCTGATAGGAGGTTGTCCATTTTCGTGTACAACTCCTCCTTGTCTTTCACCATCAGGCCGCCACCTGCAGTGATCAAAGCCTCAGATATTTCTTTAAAATTAAACATGTAACGGCTGAATATAACGGGCTTTTTCATTGCCGCTGGTTCCAGCAGGTTATGCCCACCAACCTTCACAAGGCTTCCGCCGACAAAGGCAATGTCACAGATGCTGTAAAATGACCTCAGCTCTCCGATGGTATCAAGAAGCAGAACGTCTTTCACCTCGCCCCTGAGCCCTGTTCGTCGCTGGCATGTGTAGCCGGCCTCGTTGATCAGCCGGTCAACGTCATCAAATCGCTCAGGATGACGCGGTGCAATAATGAGAATGAGGTTCGGGATTTTTTTACGCAGCCGCGCGAAGACATTCAAGAGAGCTGCCTCTTCGCCGTTATGGGTGCTCCCGGCAGTAATCACCTTATGCCCTGCCGGGATTGCCACCGGACTGGACTGGACCACCGGTATCTTCTGGTCGAATTTCAGGTTACCCGTGACCATCACCCGTTCCGGTGGGGCCCCGATCTCCTGAATCCTTTCAGCATCGGCCTCGGACTGCATGCAAAAAAGGTCTGTGTATGCAAATACCCGCTTGAAAAGTCTCTTGACCTTTACGTAGTTTCTGTATGAGTGCGGAGATATTCTCCCATTTATCACGGCAGACGGGATGCCCTGCTTCCGAAGTTCACGGAAAAAGTTCGGCCAGAGCTCTGTTTCAGCAACAAACACAGCAACAGGATTGATCTTATTGATAACCCTCCGCACCGTCCAGGGGTAATCAAAGGGAAAATAGAACACCGCGTCCGCCTCGGGTACCCGGCGGCGCGCTGTGAAGTTACCCGTTACCGTCACCGTCGAGAGGATCAGGCTCCTTCCGGGATACTTTTTCTTCAGTTCACGTATCAGGGGATGCGCGGCCATGACTTCACCGACAGATACGGCATGGACCCATATCGGCCGCGCATCGCGTATAACGCGGTTTACGCCCTTGCGTATGCGTCCGAGTTTCTGCGTGATGCCGCCCCGGTATTTCGGCACGGTGACCAGTTTGAAGATAATGACAGGCAGCAGCAGGACCGTGACCACAATCAGGATTATGTTATACAGAATATACATGATAAGTGAGTAATGTTAATCGAGTCAAACGTGTAACCGTTGTAGTGGATCTTACGCTGCAACCTGCACAACGTACTTTCTTATTCCGCATTCCGCACTCCATGCTCCGCATTCTCGAAGTACTCATCTGCTTCCTGAGAAATATGATGGAGAGCTGAACCCACTTCCTTGCATTTCCTGTCCAGTTCCTCGTCCGATGTCCCCTGTACCATGATCGGCTGTCCATACAGAACCACGCCTCGCGTGAAGGGTACAGGAAGCATGAACTTATCCCAGATCTTTTCGAGTATCCAGAACCGGCTTGCGCCCATGGTCAGCGGCACGATCGGCTTGCCCAGCTTGCCGGCGAGGTATACCACGCCCCGCTTCACTTCATAAATCGGCCCCCGCGGGCCGTCCACGGCAAGGGCTATGTTCTTGCCTTTGCGCAATCCGGCGACGAGTCCCATAAGAGCCCGATCGCCTTTGCGCTTGCTCGAACCGCGGACCACCTCGCATCCGAAGCGTCTCAGGATACCGGCCTGGATCTCTCCGTCCCTGCTTTCACTCGCCGGCACAACGAGTCCTGAATTACGATGATTGTGAAACAACAGAAATTGCCTTCCGTGCCAGAAAGCAAAAATGAAATTGTTTCCTGCTTCTCTGATTCCATCGAGTATCTCACGGTGTACGAAGCGTATCCGTATGGACCTGCTCCAGAGTGAAATCACAAAAGCGCCGACCAATGAAAGGATCTTCGCCCGAAGCATTATACCATCCCGATCCCGCCCGGGCGGGATTCATCCCGGAACTGCTGATCATACAGATTTTTATACTCCCCCTTGAGCTTCAGGAGTTCTTCATGTGTACCCTGCTCTACGATCCTTCCGTCTTTGAGTACGATTATGATGTCTGCCTTGATTATGGTGGAAAGCCTGTGGGCAATCACAAAGCTCGTTCTCCCCGTCATCAGCCGATCAAGGGCATTCTGGACTTCCTTTTCCGATTCCGTGTCGAGGGACGAGGTCGCCTCGTCGAGGATCAGGATCGGCGCGTCCTGGAGAAGGGCCCGGGCGATCGCTATTCGCTGGCGCTGACCGCCCGACAGCTTCACCCCGGCCTCTCCGATGATCGTATCATATCCCTGCGGGAGATTTTGAATGAAATCATGGGCATAGGCGGCCTCTGCAGCCCGCATTACTTCATCAACGGAGCATTCCAGCCTGCCGTAGGCAATATTCGTCCGGACTGTATCGTTAAATAATATTGTTTGCTGCGTCACAATGGCCATAAGCGACCGAAGAGAATCTATTCTTGCATCTCGAATGTCTACACCGCCGATCATGATGGATCCTGATGAGGCATCATAAAACCGGGGAAGGAGATTCACGAGCGTCGTTTTTCCTCCCCCGCTCTTTCCCACGATGGCGACCGTTGTTCCCGTCTCTATCGTAAGATTGATATCATTCAACACAAGATCTTCTTCATGCCCGTCGTACTGGAACGACACTTGTTCGAATGCTATGCTCTGAAAATCGCGGGACAGGGAAATAGCATCGGTTTTTTCCCGTATCTCGGGCACCGAATCAAGTACTTCAAAGATACGTCGTGCAGCCGCAACTCCGTCCTGAACGATATTGTTTACGCTGTTCAGATCTTTCATCGGCCGATAGAGAAACAGGAGCGCCATCATAAATGCGACAAAATCGCCGGGCGTCATGGTCTGGCGAAAAACGTAATAGAAGCCGAACTCCATCACGAGCGCCGAGCCGATGACCGTAATAATCTCCATAACCGGATGTGAAACAACGGTAGTTTTGATAGCCTTCATGAGTGCGTTAAAGAGGTCTTTGTTCTTTTCGGCAAACCGTCTGCTTTCATGCACTTCCATGCTGAATGCTTTTACGATCCTTATGCCGCCTATCGTCTCATGCAGGTGCGTCGTCAGACTCCCCATATGTTCCTGCATCTGCGTGCTTGCTTTCCGCAGCCGCTTGCTGAACTTCGAGAGTGCAATCCCCGCGAGGGGCATGATAACGAGTGAGGCGAGGGTCAGGCGCCAGTTAAGATAGATGACCCATCCCAACAACACCATCATGGTCAGCAGACCCTGTGTCAGAACGGCGGGCGCCCGCGTTAATCCCCCCTGCACCAGGTTCACATCGTTCATGATGCGCGATATGATGATGCCCGTCGGCATCTTTGTAAAGTAGGAAAAGGAGAGAGAAACCGTGTGAGCATAGAGCTGATCGCGTATATTATTCACGACTTTCTGTCCCACATGGCCCATGAGGTAGTCCTTTGCATACAGAGCCACGCCCTTGAACAGGGTAACGATAACATATGCCGCAGGTATGAGCAGCAGAATCGTTTTGTTCATATTGACAAAGCCTTCATCGACTACGATCTTGGCAAGATAGGTCTGGAGAGCGATCAGGCCGCTGGTGAGCGCCATGAACACGACTGCCCAGACGAGGCGCATCGTATAGGGCTTGAGATAGGTTAAGAGCCGCTTATAAATTTCCATAGTTACTAAAGAAGCAAATTCTTCTCAAAATGGGTTCAATATCTCACGACAAACACAGCATATTACAAAGAAAAGCCAAGCTTTATGAAGCCACGGATCCCGGAGTACCGGGATTCACAGATGGCCACGGTAAAGCTTTTACGGTTTTAAATCAGAGACTCGAATCTAATCCCGCCTTGGCGGGACTTGTCCGGGGGAGAACAACTGCTCCGCGACTACAGCGGAAGTCGATCCTCGTAGATCTTGATGTTCGACTTCGCCTGGAGTCCGGTGACGAAGGCAGCCATTACTTTTCCCTGTTTTTCAGAAAGAACCTGTTTTTCGAAGTTTTTCTTCCTTTTGAGGAACTCGCCGGATTTTGCCTTCGGATTCTGTCGAGCATAGAGGTCTGCGATCTCTGAGTCCGAAATATTCACGGAATCATAAATAATCCGTACCAGTTTCCGTCTGACCAGTTCATCCCGAACGTTGGTCTCGAAGTCCTTCTCCGTCATCCCGTTCCGCTCCAGTCGCCAGCGATATGCTCGCATATCAAACACGCCCTCTTGGTTAAAAGCCGGGATTTTCATGATCTCGCCTTGAAGTTCTTCCTTGGTTACGATAATCCCAACGCGATCTGCTTCCTGAATGAGAAGACGGTCTGCAATAAGCTTATTTATAGCCTGTGACATAAGGGTTTTACGGAACTGTTCATTCATCTGCCCCTGAAATATTCCTTTGTACTGTTGCGACAATCTCTGATATTCACCCTGTAGTTCATCAAGGGTGACAATATGTCCGTCGACCGTTGCTACCGCCCTGCCGCTCGGTCCTGACGGCATGATGCCGAAGAAAAGAAAGGCGACGGTAATGATGATGACAATGGTCCACATCAACCATTTCATGTGCTTATGCATGGATTCAAGCATTATCTAATCCCCCTGCGAATAAAATTCTAAGCTCCAAACCAGAAATCTCAAATAATATCCAAATTCGAAATTTCAATTTCGAAAACGTTTGGAACTTGGTGCTTTGATATTGAAACTCATTTGTAATTTGGTGCTTGGGCTTTGATGATTATCCGCTCAGCTTTTTCTTGAGCAACTGGTTCACCATGTCCGGGTTCGCCTTGCCCTTGCTCGCCTTCATCACCTGCCCGACAAAAAAGCCGAAGAGCTTCTCTTTCCCCGCCCGGTACTCCGTTGTCTGTCCCGGGTTCGCCTGTATCACCTCGTCGATGATCGCCTCGATCGCGCCGGTGTCCGAGACCTGCACAAGGCCTTTTTCCTTTACGATGGTCCCGGCATCCTTGCCCGTTGTGTACATTTCTTCGAATACGGTCTTCGCTATCTTGGTGCTGATCACGCCCTCGTCGATCATCGTAATCATGCCTGCCAGACGTTCGGGCGCAACCGGGCAGGCTTCGATCTCCACACCGGCGGCGTTCAGAAGCCGGGTCAGCTCTCCCATGATCCAGTTTGATACGACCTTGGGGTTGCCGGATTTTTTTACGGTGGCCTCGAAGTACGCGGCGAGGGCCTTGCTCTGGGTCAGCATGTCGGCATCGTATTCAGGAATTGCGTATTCCTTCACAAACCGCGCACGCTTTGCGTCCGGTAATTCAGGGATGGTTTTCCGGATATCCTCTATCTCCCCTTGAGCAATCATGACGGGAACCAGATCAGGCTCGGGGAAGTACCGGTAGTCATGGGCCTCTTCCTTGCTCCGCATGGAGGAGGTAACGCCCTTTTCGGAATCAAACAGCCTCGTCTCCTGGACCACCCGCTCCCCTCCATCGAGGAGCTTCGCCTGTCTCTTGATCTCGTATTCCAGCGCCTTTTGCACGAATTTGAAGGAGTTGACGTTCTTGATCTCCGTCCGCGTACCGAGTTCTTTCGATCCCGCAGGGCGGATCGACACATTCGCATCGCACCGGAAATTACCCTTTTCCATGTCCGCGTCCGATACCTCGATATACCGGAGGATGGAACGCAGGTTCTTGAGATATTCCGACGCCTCTTCCGGCGAGGTAATGTCCGGTTCCGACACGATCTCCATCAGCGGCGTGCCCGCGCGGTTCAGGTCCACGAGACTGGCGTTGCCCGCTGCCTGGTGCAGGTTCTTGCCTGCATCTTCCTCAAGATGGATCCGGGTGATGCCGATGCGCTTCAATTTTCCGTCAACGACGATCTCCACGTTACCGTTTTCGCAGAGGGGCAGTTCATACTGGGAAATCTGATAACCCTTCGGCAGATCGGGATAGAAATAGTTCTTCCGCGCAAACCGGCTGGAAGGGTTTATGGTGCAGTGCGTGGCGAGGCCGGTTTTGACGCTGTATTCCACGGCCCTGCGGTTCATGACGGGCAGGACCCCGGGCATGCCGATGCAGACCGGACAGGTGCGCGTATTCGGCTCCTCGCCGAACTTCGTTTCGCAGCCGCAGAAGATCTTGGTGTTTGTCTGGAGTTGGGCATGCACTTCAAGCCCGATGACGGTTTCGTATTTCATGTACTCCCTCTCGTCTTTCGTCCAACGGTCACGACGCCTGTTTCGTTGTTCGGCCGAGCTGTTCGTTTTTTTACGCTCCCTTTGCACGACAGCCGATACGGGCCTCGTTACCGATCAACGCGAGCCGGATTCTTCCTTTGCTACCTTCCCATTTTTAAATCTTCGGCCTCTTGGTGTGCCAGTCCGTCGCCTGCTCATAGGCAAAGGCGGCATGGAGAATCGACTCCTCGTCAAAATGCTTCCCGAGCAGTTGAAGGCCGATCGGGAGGTTCTCCCTCGTGAATCCGCAAGGTATCGAAATACCCGGGATACCGGCCAGATTAACACTGTTCGTGAAGATGTCCGACAGGTACATCTGGAGCGGGTCCGCCGTCTTCTCGCCGATCTTGAACGCCGCTGTCGGCGCCGTGGGCGTGATGATGACATCGACCTTCTTGAAGGCGCTATCGAAATCGCCCTTGATCAGCGTGCGGACCTGCTGTCCTTTTTTATAGTACGCATCATAGTACCCTGCCGAAAGCGCGTACGTCCCGAGCATGATCCTGCGCTTCACTTCAGGACCGAATCCCCGGCTGCGCGTCTTCAGGTATTGGTCCAGGAGGTCCTTCGCGCCCTCGGCGCGGAATCCGTACTTTACGCCGTCATAGCGGGCGAGGTTCGAGCTCGCCTCGGAGGTCGCAAGAATATAATACGTCGCGATGGCGTAGTCGGTGTGGGGAAGCGAGACTTCCACGGTCTTTGCGCCGAGCCCCTGGAGTACGGAAATCGCTTCTCTGACGCCACGCTCCACCTCCGGGTCCATTCCCTCGATGAAATACTCCTTGGGAATACCGATTTTCATGCCCTTCACGTTGTTCGCGAGAGCCCTGGTAAAATCGGGAAGCGGAATATCAGCGGACGTGGAATCCAGGCGATCATGTCCGGCGATGGTGTTCATGAGAAGGGCCGTATCTGTCACATCCTTGGTAAGGGGCCCTATCTGATCGAGGGACGAAGCAAAGGCCACCAGTCCGTACCGGGACACCCTGCCGTAGGTCGGCTTGAGCCCCACGACACCGCAGCAGGCCGCGGGCTGCCTGATCGATCCGCCGGTATCGGAACCGAGGGCCGCAATACTCGCATCAGCGGCGATAGCGGCCGCTGCTCCCCCGCTCGAACCACCGGGGATGCGTTTGAGGTCCCAGGGGTTTTTTGTCGGGAACACCCCGGAGTTCTCCGTCGACGAACCCATGG
>DMKB01000343.1 GCA_003454665.1 Nitrospiraceae bacterium
GACGGACCTTTCCCTTCTCGGGGAGCGGAGCGTGTTCATCGATTGCGACGTAATCGAGGCAGACGGCGGCACGCGCACTGCGTCGATTACCGGCGCCTACATCGCACTCGTCGAGGCGCTGCTTGAGGTAAAGAAACAAGGTTTGCTTGGTCGCGTGCCCGTCAACGACTTTCTCGCCGCAGTGAGTGTCGGGGTCGTCGACGGAAAGAGTGTGCTCGATTTATGCTATGCCGAAGATTCGAAGGCAGACGTGGACATGAATATGGTGATGACCGGCTCCGGGAAGATCGTGGAGGTGCAGGGCACAGCAGAGGGTGAACCCTTCTCCCGAGAAAATCTGGACGAGTTGCTCATGCTCGGCGAGAAAGGCATCCTGTCGCTGATCAAGAAGCAGAACACGATGCTGGCGTGGGAACCGGAAAAAGTGTAACGGGAACCGTCATTCATTGTTCATTCGAAGTTCTTCACCTCTCAGCGTTGCGTCGGTTATCGGCGTGTACGTCGCCCGCAGACTTCACGGGTTTATTCTAGGCAGATATATAACCACTGTTTCAGGATTGCTCTTCGTGCTCCTCGGCGCCGCAACCCTTATCGTGCGATACGAGCGTCGTTTTTCCGCCTCAAGGGCAATCTATTTTTACTTGACAAACAGTCTGCATTGTTATAAAACTAAACAGCTGTTTTAAAACCAACAAGGTGAACATTATGCATAGAGCAACGTTTATCATACTTTGGTCCACTGTTATGCTGTTTCTTGCATCCATAACAGCGGCGCAGGCTCTGTTTATCAACGCAGAGACAGTGAAGGCCTGGCAGGAGGGAAAGAGAGACGTCCTCCTTATCGATGTTCGGCTTCCCGATGAGTATGCAGCGGCGCATATTCCCGGGGCCGTCAATATTTCTGCTCAGCGAATGGTGATAGAGAAGAAAAAACTGCCGAAAAGCAAGGCTACTCCGATTATTTTTTATTGCCGGGGACCCGGCTGAACGTTGAGTCAGGATGCCGCGGGCGCGGCACTCAAGATGGGGTATACCTATCTCATGATTTTCCAGGGCGGCCTGCCCGAATGGACAGGGAAAAGCTTTCCCGTGAAGCGAGGGGCGCGCCCCTAGGGAAAAGAGGGGCGGTCGCATTTTCTTTGCATCGGGAAGGGTGGAGGGTACAAAAAGGGATGTCCAGCCCGTTGTAAAACGACTTCATACGTTTCACGCCGTGTGTTGATAGATAAGGAGTTTCGCAATGAAGAGAGAGAAAGTCAATTATATGATCAAGTCGGTTTCCCATGCCCTCGACATTCTCGAATCGTTTACGAAAACGGAGGACGAACTCGGCGTGACAGAGCTGTCAAAGAGGCTGGACCTTCATAAAAACAATGTATTCCGGCTGCTCGCCACGCTGGAGCACCGCGGGTACATTGAGCAGAACTCGTCTTCCGAGAATTACCGTCTTGGTCCGAAGACGCTGCAGATCGGTTCCATCTTTATCGAGCAGCGTGAGTGCCGTCGTCAAGCGCGCCCCATTCTTGAGCGTCTCATGGCTGAATCGGGAGAGACGGCCGTCGTTGCGGTCCTCCGGGCGAACAAGGTCATCTACATGGACAGCGTGGAGACCGACAAGACCGTGCGCGCCGTTTCGCGCATAGGAGAGATGCTTCCCGCTCACTGTACCGCAGTGGGCAAAGCGCAGCTCTCGACCCTGTCCCAGGCGGATTTCGACCGATTGTATCCGGACAACGACCTGCCGGGGCTGACCGAAAAAAGCATACCGAAACGGGAAGCATTATTTGCTGAACTCAAGTCGGTTGTCGAAAAGGGGTACGCCTTCGAGGACGAAGAATGCGCCCTGGAAGTCAGGGGGATTGCGGTGCCGGTGAAGGATTTTTCGAAGAACGTCATCGCCGCCGTCGGCATCGTGGCCCCGGTAAGCCGGCTGACGGACGACAAGCTCAATAAGGGGAAAATCCTTTCCCTGCTGAAGGAATCAGGAAAAACGCTTTCTGACGCCCTGGGATTCAGCGCCTCGTCCGTTCGTACCTGATCCGGACAGATACGGGAACAAATGCTTTTTCACCACGAAGGACACGATGGCCACAGGCCACACTGAGGGCACGAAGTTTTAAATCTAAAAATCAGAAAAACCTTTTCTCTCGCAAAGCCGCAAAGTCGCAAAGAAAAGCAGGGCTTGTGGGTGAAAAAAGTGGCCCCTCGTTTGCGCCTTGATGAAAAATCCCGGGGTTTGATTATCTTCGTGGTCTTCGTGCCCTTCGTGGTTCAAAAGGTGTTGCCAGCGCCTACATAAAGGTTTTGATGTGAGAGTCGTAAGCGCCTCACGCGGTTATCAGTTCTGAAAAGCTCATTCATGAAGTTGCAGTACTCTCGTGTTCACGGAGAACTACACCGGATGATCCCGGGAAAAAGGAGGATGATATCAATGAAAAAATATGTCGTTCCTGTTCTTCTGTTCCTCTGCTTCGCGGTTCCCGGCGCGGAAGGCGCCGGCAAGTGGAACTTGAAAAAGAATGTGCAGCGTCTTGAAGGGGTTTCCCCGGACTATAAGAAGGGGAAGGACATTGATGCCAAGTTTTTGAACGTCCTTAAGCTGACGGAGAGAACCAAGAAACAAAATGAAATATATACAGAATCCAAACGGATTGCCTCGACCCCGGCGCTGGCGAAGAGCAAGTACATGGATTCGTTCGTCTATTATATGCTGGTAAAGTCGCTGGGCGAGCAAAAAAAGGGCACGAAGGAAATAGATTTCTGGCTGGACAAGCTGAAAGAGTACGATGACAGCCATTTGCTGTTTCCGGCCTATCTCATCCGGCTCCGGAGGTTGCCGGAGAACTCACGCGAGGCGCGCAGTGATATCCAGCATGTTGTTGAATGGCTCAAGACAAAAAAGCCGAAGTTTAAACTCCACGCGCCGGAATATTCGGGGAACGTCCTGTTCGGGTATAAGCCGAGATCGAATTATGCCGAGGGGAACCGCCCGACGCTCTATTTTCTCGGCGATTATATGCGCGCAATCACTCCTCCCCCCGGGTTTCAGGAAGATGAAACGTACCTGTCTCTTCTCAGCCGTATCAGGAAAGGACGGGAAGATATTCTGGAGGAAATGATATCCCTCTACGGCACCAGGAAGTCAACTCGCGAGAAGAGGGCCGAGCTGTATTATGAGCGAGCCATGCTCAGATATCAGGCGAAAGACCTCAAGGAATCGCACAAGCTTCTGAAGACAGCCGCGTTTCTTGACAAGAAGAACGTCAAGATAAAGGAACAGCGGGACAAAGTCGAACTGGAGATGACGTATCAGGGGCTGTCCCCGTCTGAAGAGGGCCCGGGCGAAGGAGCCGAGCCGGCAGGGCGGGATACGGGAACAGGAATCCCGAAGCATTTGGATTCGGTCGACGGGCATTTGACGCCCGTTGACCGGATGATCACGACGGCGGAGCTCCTGGGGCGGAGCAAGGGAGAGCTCAGGGTCATGCGGAACGAGATATACGCGCGCCACGGAAGGGTGTTCAGCTCACCGGATCTTCAGGCATATTTTTCCCGGAAGCCCTGGTATAAAGAGAACCCGGCCTATTCCGACAGCCTGCTGAGTGAGATCGATAAAGAAAACGTCAAGATCATTCAGGAGCAAGCGAGACGTATACCGTAGGGCTGAGTTGTATTCACGATATTCCGATGGTTGATTGACACTTCTGAATACAGTGTGCTATTATCAAAAAAATGGTGATTGAACACAAATGGGACCGTCTCAGAGAACTGCTCCGCGGAATGGACGGCGCCGTACTTGCATACTCCGGGGGCGTGGACAGCTCCCTTCTTCTCAAGGCCGCATCAGAGACCCGAGGACTTCATTGTATCGCCGTTACCGCTGTTTCTGAAACCTATCCTGAAGTCGAGCTGTATCCTGCGCAGGAATTTGCCCGAACGCTGGGTGTAATGCACCGCATCCTCCCGACCGAAGAACTCAGCTCGGACGCATTCATACGGAATGACCCCGACCGGTGTTACTACTGCAAAAAGGAGTTGTTCGGAAAGCTCAGACAGATCGCAGACGAGGCCGGTATCCCGTTCCTTCTCGACGGCTCGAATGTGGATGACCTGGCAGATCACCGCCCCGGCATGACGGCGGCACGGGAATATTCCGTCAGAAGCCCGCTCATTGAGGCTCAGTTTACCAAATCGGAGATCCGGGAACTTGCTCACCGCCTGAAGCTGCCCATGTGGGACAAACCGTCACTCGCCTGCCTTTCTTCCCGCATCCCCTACGGGACAAGGATCACCTCCGACGTACTCAAGAAGATACAATCGGCTGAAAACCATCTGCGGGGCCTTGGTTTTCATCAGGTGCGGGTGCGCCATCATGGGGAGACGGCGAGGATAGAAGTGGATCGTGATGAATTCTGGAGAGTGCTGAGCGAGGACCATTCCCGAAAAATTACGACATTCCTGAAGGAGCTCGGGTATACCTATGTCTGCCTGGACCTTGCAGGATATCGGACCGGGAGTATGAATGAGGGTGTAACGCGATCGCGGAATGCGGTATAAAGAATCGTGAGCCATGCCCGGGCACACATCACCAGGAAGGGCAGCGCGCTTGCCTTGGTCAAAGGGAGTGAACCATGAACGTATTGATCATCGGCGGAGGGGGCAGGGAACATGCACTGGCCTGGAAAATCTCCCAGAGCCCGCGGGTCAGCAAGATTTATGCTGCACCGGGTAATGCGGGAATCGCCCGGCTCGCGGAGTGCATTCCGATCAAGGCCGATGATATTGCCGGACAGCGTGCCTTCGCCAAGGACCACGGAATCGACCTCACGATCGTGGGACCGGAAGCGCCCCTCTCCAGGGGAATCGTTGATGAATTCTCAGCTGCAGGCCTGCGGGTATTCGGACCGACGAAGAAGGCAGCGGAACTCGAAGCGAGCAAGACGTTTGCAAAAGACCTCATGAAAAAATATAACATTCCGACTGCTGCCTATGAGGTATTTACCGAGTTGGCCCCGGCAGCGGAGTACGTTCGCAAGCAGGGCGCGCCGATCGTGGTGAAGGCGGACGGGCTGGCTGCCGGCAAGGGTGTTATTGTTGCTGAAACCGTCGGCATCGCGATTGAAGCTCTGGAAACGATCATGTCCCGAAAGGCCTTCGGGAACGCTGGTGACCGGGTCGTGATAGAAGAATGCCTCGTGGGAGAAGAGGCTTCGTTCATGGCCTTTACGGATGG
>DMKB01000129.1 GCA_003454665.1 Nitrospiraceae bacterium
ATTTTCCTCGATCATGGTGCTGCCGAAGTCGTTCGCGCCGAATTCAAGGGCCACCTGGGCAATTTTTGCGCCCTGGGTCACCCAGGAGGCCTGGACATTCGGAAAATTATCGAGCATTATACGCGAGAGGGCGAGGGTCTTGAGGTATTCCACTGCCGTGGCAGGCCTTCCGCCCAGTTTCGTGTTCGCCGGCTGATAGGTCCAGGGGATGAAGGCAGTGAATCCTCCGGTATCATCCTGGAGTTCGCGGAGCCTGACGAGATGTTCCACGATGTCCTTCCCGGACTCGATGCTGCCAAACATCATGGTTGCCGTGGTGGGCATGCCGAGACCGTGGGCCGTCTTCATGACCTCGGCCCACTGGCGCCAGCGTATCTTGTTCGGGCTGACCTTCTCCCGAACCTTGTCCACGAGTATCTCCGCGCCGGCGCCGGGGATGGAGTCGAGTCCGGCGGCTTTCAGCCGCTTGAGGGTGTCTTGTATGCTTACCTTTTCGCGTTGGGCGAGAAAGAAAATCTCCGACGGCGAAAGAGCGTGTATCTGGATGGTAAACCGTTTCTTGATGGCAGAGAAGAGGTCTTCAAAATATTCCATCCCCAAGTCCGGGTGCACGCCGCCCTGCATCAGTATCTGTGTTCCACCCTGGGCAATGGTCTCATCGATCTTGCGGAAGATGTCGTCCTTCGAGAGCAGGTACGCCTCGGGATCGCCGGACTCACGGTAGAAGGCGCAGAAGGTACACTTGTTCACGCAGATGTTGGTGTAGTTTATGTTCCGGTCGACGATGAACGTCACGACCTGCTCCGGGTGGAGCCGCTTTCTCATACCGTTTGCCATCTCACCCAGGGTCAGGAGGTCGGCGTGCTCCAGAAGGGCAACGCCTTCATCCGCAGTAAGGCGGTTGCCTGACGATGACGTGGCGAGTATTTTTTTAAGCTGTTGTGATTTCATATCATTAACGGAGAACGGGTTGCCGTAAATAAATTTCAAAATCCAAAGTTCAAATGCCAAATCAAACACACAAAAAACAATTTCAAACAAACGCGCTCACTGTTTTTTGTCGGCAGGTCATTTGAACTTTGATCTTTGACAGTTGGAATTTTTTCTTACTACCACGCCTTCACCTCGTTATACACCGTGTCCCGCTCCACGGGCGTGCGGCCCGCCTGGGTGATGAGATGCACGATCTCTTCCCGCGTCATGCTCCCGTCTGTTGCGCCGCCCGCCGCCCTGGTGATGCGCTCTTCCACTACGGTTCCGTCGAGATCGTCGACGCCGAAGGTGAGCGACACCTGGGCGATCTTCTCGCCGAGCATGATCCAGTACGCCTTGAGGTGATCGAAATTGTCGAGTATGAGACGGGAGATAGCGAGGGTCTTGAGGTCGTCGAAGCCCGTGGTGTAGGCAGATTTCTTGATCTCCGTGTGCTGGGAATGAAAGCTCAGGGGGATGAAGGCCTGGAACCCGCCGGTCCGGTCCTGGAGATCACGGAGCCGCAGCAGGTGGTCGATGCGGTGTTCGTAGGTCTCGATATGGCCGTAGAGCATCGTGGCGTTCGATTTCAGGCCGATGGTGTGGGCCGTTTCCATGACCTCGAGCCAGCGGTCACCGCTGATCTTCTCGGCGCAGAGGGTGTTTCTTGTCGGGGCATCGAATATCTCAGCGCCGCCGCCGGGCAGGGAGCCCAGCCCCGCCTCGCGCAGCGTTACCAGGGTATCCGTAAGGCTGAGGCCCGACAATTTGGCAAGATAGTCTATCTCCACGGCAGTGAATGCCTTGAGGTGTATCCGGGGGAATTCCGCCTTGAGGGCCCGGAGCATATCGACGTACCATGCGAATGGGAGGTCCGGGTGCAGGCCCGAGACGATATGGAACTCGCGCACGCTTTGTCCGGCCTTCCGCGCGCGGTCGAGGATATCGTCGATGGTCATCTCGTAGGCACCGTCCTCGCCCCTGCTGCGGCTGAAGGCGCAGAAGGTGCACCGGTTCACGCAGAGGTTCGTGGGGTTGATATGCATGTTCTGGACGAAGAAGACCTTGTTGCCGTTTTTCCGCTGCGCGGCGTGAGAGGCCATGCGCCCCAGGGCAAGCAGGTCGTTCGAGCGGAACAGCTCCAGCCCGTCTTCGCGCGTGAGGCGCTCGTTGGAAAAGATTTTTTCTTTGATATGATCGATGCTCATGAAAAATCAATGGGACGCGGATTTTCTCAGATGCAATAACAAGAGGATCCCAGTGACCAAGGGGTTCAGGATTCAAGTGTCTTTTCACTCAGATCCTTGAACCCTCGAATCCCTGCATCCTATTTAATTAATCCGCTTTTTCCGCGCCAATCTGCGGCCAAAATACTTTGTTTTTTTATGTTTTTTCGCGGTTTCTGCGGTAAATCATTTTCCCGTTTACCATGGACATAATACAGGATTTCGTCTCCCTGAGCAAGTCCGCGTAGAGATCGCCGGTGTCCCTGCGCGGGAGCGGGACAGCGATGATGTCCGCTTTTTTGCCCGGCTCGAGCGTCCCGACCTCATGCTCCATGCCGAGGGCTGTCGCGCCGCCGAACGTCGCAAGCCCTATGATGTCACGAGCGGTGATCCCGTCACCCCGGTGGATGTCGAATGCATACCGCATCTCGTCCCACATGCTCAGGCTCGGCGAACTTGCGAGGCTGTCTGTACCGAGTCCCACCGTGATGCCGGCGTCGAGAAACTTTTTTAGCGGCATCGTACCCACGCCCGTCTCTTTGTTGCTTCGCGGGCAGTGCGCCACGGAGATGTCTGCCTTTTGCATGAGATCAATGTCACGATCCGTGGCCTGGACAGCGTGGACAGCGAGGAAGCATTCGTCGAAAAATCCGAGATCGTGCAGATAGCCGAAGGGAGAGTCTGCTGCCGGGGCCCAGTCTGTATCCCAGCCTGCGCGGTGGTAAAGCTTTTCAAAGCCGCTTTTCTTGCGCTGCAGCAGCAACACCTCATCCATGGATTCCGCCACGTGCATGGTTATGCGCATATTTCTCATCCGGGCGATTTTTTTTATCTTCGTCAGCAGCTCTCGTGATACCGTATAGGGCGCGTGGGGGGATATGCCGAGTCGCATTAATCCCGCAGCGCGACGACGGAATGATTCTGACAGCTTGTTCACTACCTGAGCGTACCCCAGTCGCAGGATCTGCATATTCACATATGCCCGATGGCTCAGTTTGTTCATACCGATTATTTCACGGAATACCAGAGCCCTCAGTCCGGCCTGCTTCAAAAGCGTTGGGCTGATATTGTGCGTGCATATTTCACCGACGGTTGTCGTACCGCTCTGGATAAGGGCCTGGATATTGTCTGCCACTGCCGCCCGATAATCACTTTTTTTCAAATGCCTTTTCGCGTTGACGAGGTTCAGGACCCATTCAGAAAAAGTAGCAGCCTGAATTTTCGTGAGCAGTTCCGGCAGTTCCAGGTGGGCATGGACATTCACAAGCCCGGGCATGAGGACGGCGTTCGACAGGTTGGATATCCGGTGCCCGGGGTGCGATTTCAGGATTACGCTTGCAGCGCCGACGTCGAGTATCGTGCCCCGCTGCACGACAATGGCGCCGCCTTCAATCGCTTCGGGTACCCCGTTATGTGAACTAAGCAGTATAGGTGCGGTAATGATCATTTTCGTGCACCGATGCTACCACCTGGGTGCCGGACTGTCAAGGAGGGACAAGCAGCTGACATTTTTCGTCACCCAGCTCTGACGCTCCCGGTCATGTAGACAGGTGATAGAGAATCTAACTATTTGAAAATAAAGCTATACTGCCCTGGCACACAATCTGCATAATAACTCATCGGAAAAGCATAAGGCCTGTGGAAGGAGGTGAGGCACCCCATAATCGGCCGTAGGCAATAAGCAATGATATGAACACTATCTTATACGGGAGGACAAAACATGTTTAAGAGACTGAAAGGCAAAAAGGGTTTCACCCTGATCGAGCTGCTCATCGTGGTGGCCATCATCGGGATCCTCGCAGCTATCGCGATCCCGCAGTTTTCAGCGTATCGTACGAAAGCGTACAACGCCGCGGCAGTCAGTGATTTGAAGAACCTGAAGACGGTGCTGGAAGCGTATATGATCGACTACCAGACCTATCCAGCTGAGTATTGAGTGTCATGCAACTGCAGAGTCATACTATCACTTGT
>DMKB01000306.1:0-16023 GCA_003454665.1 Nitrospiraceae bacterium
GTACGTGCAATCACGCAATGGTTTATTTTTTCTCTTTATTGGTGTCTTTGAAGAACAGCCGCGCGATATGATAGCGTTTCTCAGCAAACCACCGGTAAAAGGCCCGGGAGAGGATCTCCGAGCCGGGAAGCTTGAAAATATCCGCCGCCGCAGGGAGTGCGTATTACTGAAGGCCTAATTAAAGTTTATCAGAAAGGTGATCATTTCGCAGAATGGTTCTGTCGTGCAGAAGGTCTGTCTATCCTACAGCCGGGCGACTGCGCTCTGCTGGGCGCCTTCGGCAGTCAGCGCCGTTTCCACCGGGAGGCTGACAGTAAAGGTGCTTCCGGAGCCGACGGTGCTTTCCACCGAGATGGAGCCCCCGTGATACTCCACGATCAGGCGCGCAATGGCAAGCCCCAGCCCCGTGCCTTCCGTGGTGTCTGCGACAAAATCATCGCTTCGATGGAACTTTTCGAATATATGCTGCAGGTAGTCCGCGGGTATGCCGCTCCCGGTATCAGCAACCGTTATCACGACCTGGTGACGGGGGATGCGCTCCTCGTGCATCGCTACCTCGATCTTTCCGCCCGGTGGTGTGTACTTAACGGCGTTCGAGAGAAGATTGGTCACTACCTGGATCAACCGGTCCCGATCCCCGAAGATGTTCGGCAGGGACGGTTCGCCCGCGGCGGTCAGGGTGAGCTGCTTATTGTCTGCAAGGGGCTGAAAGGTGGTTATCGAGGTCTCGATCACGTCGTCTATCGACAGCGCGGTTATGTTCCAGCTTAATTTCCCGGCCTCGATCTTGGTGAGGTCCAGGATATCATTGATGAGCCGCGCCAGGCGGTCGCTTTCGCTGTTAATGACGGACAGGAACTTCGCCTTTCTGTCGGCCTCCATGTTCGGCTTGATCAGAATCAGCTCGGCGAAGGCCTTTATGGAAGTTATGGGGGTGCGGAGTTCGTGAGAAACGACGGAAATAAAGTCGGACTTCAGCTGGTCGAGGGCCTTCAATTTACTGTTCGCTTCCTGGAGACGTACGGTGGAGAGCCGCAGGTCAGAGACCATCCGGTTGAACGATGCTGCCAGTTCTCCGATTTCATCTCCGGAATCGATTGCAACGCGATGTTCGAGATCTCCCTGGGCGACGCGGTTCGCCGCGTCCTGAAGCTTCAGGAGCGGCTTTGAAAGCGTTCTCGAAAAGAAAATGCTCAGGCAGACTGCTATCACGAGGATGATGAGCATTCCCACCATGCTGAGGCGCAGCATCCCTGATTTAAATTCGTTCCATGTCCGGGCAACGACGGCATCATGCTTCCTGATAGCGCTTTTCAGCGGCTCGTCTGAAAAGACGATTTCCCCGTAGCCCGCGGTATGGTTGCCGGCCCTGATGGCAAAGGTGATTTTCCGGCCCACCGAGACGTTCTCGGCAATAATCGTGTTCTCCGTGAGTCGCTCGACGGGGATATTCAGCCGCGTTCCGTAGAGTTCATTTTTTCGCGAACCGTCGGTCAGGATTGTTCCTGTCTCATCGGCAACGACGAATGATAGGATCGGCAGGGCCTTCTTGATGTCGTTAATCAGCCGGTTGATGCCTTCAATGTCAAGCTGGTAGGCGTGAACAAAAAGGTTGCTGCTCAGGTATTCGGCGATGTTAAAGTGCGTCCTGCCCTGGCTTTCCTCATAGACTGACCGTTCCGTGCGTTCTATTTCTGTTCTCAACAGATTGCCTTCCCGTATTACCAGCCACAGGAACGGAAGGAGTACGATAGTGATGACGATGATGCTCATCACGCCGAGGTAGAACGCATATCTTCTGTTAATATTCTGTTTCACGTCTTAATCCACGAACTGCATCAGTTCTTTCACATAGTCGAGGGCTTTGCGGTCCTGCCGCGTCAGCCGCTCTATTTTCTTGATGCGCGAGGCGCTGCGCAGGGCCTTCCTTCCTTCGCCGGTCCGATGCATATTCACCAGTACGTTCTCAACAGCCTGTCGTGTCTTCAGCGGCACCGCGGGATGAAACGAACCCAGGTATCGCAAGACGGGCCGCGTTTCATGGATGACCCTGAGCCCGGTCTTGATGTTTTGGGGAAGTTCATCCCAGTCATTGTTGTTGAAGACGCCTGCGTCGGCTTTTTTCTGGATGACCCAGAAGGCCAGGTTCAGTTCTTCTCCGCCAAAGGCGTACCTCACCGTGCCCGCTGCTTTCCGCGCTTCGGCCAGAGGCATTACCTGCAGCCCTCTTTTTTTCAGCGCTGCCTTCGGTACGGCGTAGGCCGATGTGGAGTGCGGGTCTTCGAAGACGATTGTCTTCCCCTTCAGGTCCGTGAGCTCCTGCAGGGCGCTGTCTTTCCTCACAAAGAACAGGCTCCGGTACTCGCGAACGCCCTTCCTCCACACGAGGAGGGAAGGCAACATTCCTTCTTTTTTGAGTTCCAGGGTCGAAAAAGCGCTTTCGAAGATGAGGTCCACGCCGCCCCGGCGGACTCGTTTCCGCATTTCTTCGATATTTTTGGCAACAACGACGGTTCCGCGCTGCACGCCGAATTTTTTCAGCCGCAGGGCGATGTAATTCGCCATGGGCGAGTATTTCCTCAGCATTTTGTCGGGCTTTACGCTGATGACCCCGATGACAAATTCCCTGCGCTCGTCGTTCCACGCATCCACCGATGGGAGCCCGGGCCATACCAGCACCATGATCACGAGCGTTGCGAGCCGCGCTGTCCGCGCCATAATCAGCCTCCCCTTCCGGGAATCCCCTCTGTTACTGCTTAAACTTCAGTTTTGTTCCTACAACATGGACGCTGTCATCCCAGTGGCCGTTGTCTTTTTCGACCTCCAGCAGATAATAGGCATCCAGATAAACCCGTTCTGACAAGCGAAGGCCTGCGCCGATGTATATCCGGTTTTTGTTATAACCCTCAGCCTCCTCAAGGTAAAACTCCTCAGCCAGATAGGGATTTATGGCGAATGATGTCCATTTCCATGGGCTCTTGAAGGTGATTTTGTTGCGAAAGCGGTAGTATGCTTCCTTGTCCTCCTTGGCCCGGTATTCGAGGCGAGCCCTGTTCTTGCCCTTCCAGGCGCCCCACTTCCATTTTCCCGCGCCCTGGATATAGGGACGGTTCTCCTTTTGCCACACCGTGCCTTTCAGCTTATAAATCTGCCGATAACCCATGCCTCCGTCCAGCCAGTCCAGGAACTCGTAGGTGAGCTCCATATCGGTGCTGGTATAGTAGTGTTCTTTCCCATCATCGCGAAACCGGAATTTTGCAGCAATTTCAGCAGTCAGCCGGTCGGAGATCGTTGCCTCGATGGATTCTTCATTCCGGTATTCCCAGTCCCGCTCGGCATAAGCGCTCGAAATGCTGAGACCGACAAGCAGCGCTGCAGAGAGGGCACAGAGAGTGAAAGCGCGTAGTTTCATCGAGAGGCGATCGCTCCTAGTCCGGTATTCCTCTGTATCGAGGGCAGTGTGATCTCCTTTGGCAGGGAAATCAGGCCCGGTTCACTGGCCGGCCGGATTTGTGTGCTGCCCCTGACAGGGGGATAATCCAGACTAAGTATACCACCCAACAAATAAAATAGCAATGAACATAAAAATTGGTTTATTTTCTGGTTTTACTGCGGCGACGAGCAGGAGGTGAACGTACGTTGCAGAAATGGTGTTTGGCTCAGGGAACGGGGTTTTCTTCACCATCGAGTCCCAGTTGACCGCCGGGATTCATGATCGCATTGGGGTCGAAGTGTCGTTTCAGTGCCTTGAGTACATTCATCTGCTCTTTTCCCAGGTGTTTTTCCATCCAGGGCGCAAACAGTTTACCGATACCGTGATGGTGGCTCAGCGATCCGCCGTGGCGCACGATCGTGTCGATGATCTCCGCCCTGAAGGTAGCGTAGGCCTCGGGCTCTTCCGGCTTCATCATGAAGATAAAATATAAATTCGTGCCCTGGGGATAAAAGTGCGATGCGTGGGTCAGGCAAAGGACCCCCGGGCTTTTTTTCACCTGTGATCTTACCGCTGAATAAAGCCTGTCCAGATTGTCCCACGTAACACCGGATTCAAGGGTATCGATAACGATACCATAATCGAGGAAGTCCTCTCTCACGAAGAATTCTGAGTAGCGGCTTTTTTCCCATTCCCTGGCGGCGTAGCTGGTCAAGGACTGGGCTCCATGCCGGCGCGCTATTTTGGTTATCCGCTTTTTGACATGTTTTGCGTAGCCCTTTTCTCCTTCCACCGTCCCGATGCAGAGACTCCTTTTCATCGGAAGAAACCCTCGAAGGATAAGCAAACGGTCCCAGGCGGTATTCCCGATACCGTGGAGCGTGAGCCCGATTTCCGTCTCTTCGGGGTCGGATATCCGATAGACCGCGGGCAAGCCGAACTCGCCCTGGATAATCTCCCTGCTCGCATCCACTGCCGCCTGCCAGGAAGGGAACAGAAAGGCAAAGCGCTGGTGGTTCTCGGGCATAGAGCGGAATATCTTCATCGTCGCTTCGACGAGGATGCCGAAGGCGCCTTCGCTGCCTTTCATGATGTCGTTCACCTTCGGCCCGGTGGCGGTTCCGGGATAATCGAGCGTTTTGATCACCCCGGCAGGCGTAATATACTCCTGGCTGAGCACGATATCATAGGCATCGCCGTAATACGTTGATTCCTGCCCCGAGCCGAGGGTGAGGATCCAGCCCCCTACCGAAGATATCGCGAATGATTGCGGGAAGTGGCCGCACGTATACCGGAGCTTTGTGCCAAAAAGCTCCGGGGCATTATTGAGCGTGTTTTCATAATCCGGTCCCATCAAGCCGGGCTGAACGGTCGCTGTCTGGTTCACGTCGTTTACGGTGAGCACTTTGTTCATGTGGGTACCGAGGACCAGGGCTACTCCTCCGCGTTCCGCCCGAAGCCCCAGAACAACGGAAGAGCCGCCGCTGTATACGATGATCGGTATTTTCTGATCATTGCAATAGGCCACGATTGTTTGAACGTCGGCCTTGTTCCGGGGATGAACAACGATATCCGGTACGTCGCCAACACGATTGCGCCTCAGCTCTATATTTTCATCGAGCGATTTGCCATGGCCGTACTTTACCCGGCTGTAGTCATCGGTCTGAACGTTCTCTTCCCCGACGATATTGGTGAACCGGCTTACCTGATCGGTGCTCAAGCGTGATTTCTTATCAAGCACGACCTTCTCGTCGCCTTCCTGCTTCCGCTGCTTGAAGTCGGCGTCGGTCATGCCGAAGGCTTTCTTCACGATAGTGAGCCACGCCGCACCCGGGTGTTTGACCGTATCAGTATCATACATGAATATCGACCGGTAGGATTCGCCGCCGGGGGGGGCATCCCTCCAGGCGGGCTCGAATGTCCTCGATCTCTTCACCATGCGCTCCTTTCCTGTCGAAACAGGGTCTCGCCACCGAGAGCCTCTATGGTTACTCATGAACCTGATAGGCGTTCCCTATGCCGGAAAGTTCTTTTTGCTTCCGGTCAGAATCCCACTGCAGCTCCTGGGCGACGATGTCAGCCACCCTCGCCAGAACGGCATCGCCGGGTATGCCGAGCGTGCCGATGCCCGTTCTCCTGAGCAGAACGTCGGGCAATGTCCGGGCCATCTCGTGCCTGACGCCGAAGAGGACCTGGGCCGGGATCTCACCATCGCTATTGAGCGGTTCAGACAGATTCCGGTCCGATCTCGCCAGTGCAAGTACGTTCGAATACTCCGTACCGTAGTACGTGCCGAGGGCCTTCATGGTTTTTCCGTCAATGTCCTTGTTCCCTGATGCAATTGCCCCGAGGAATCCATCAATATTCTCAATTTCGCAGCCGGCGAGATACTGCTTGTCGGTAATGCAGGCGCCGACGTCTCTGTTCAGTTTTTTCGCAGCCATCTTCATCACCTTATCGGCGAGTTTCCTGCTCGTTGTATACTTCCCGCCTTCCACGGTAATCAGGCCGTCGATGCCGTCCTGGGCATTGTCATGGATCTCATACTTCCGGGAAGACCGGTATACTTCCTTCGTCTGCTTTTCCACGAGGGGCCTGAGACCGCCGTAAACATATTGTGCATCTTCGTAACGCAGTGGATCACGAAGACCAAAGGAGCTGTTTACCTCATCCAGCAGTTCAAGGACAGACGCCTTTGTTACTGCGTATGCATCGGGGTCTCCCGTGTACTCTTTATCCGTCGTGCCGATGAGGGTATGGCCCCTCCAGGGGATCAGAAAACAGTGTCTCCCATCAGAAGTTACGGAAGCCACCATATGATTCTTGACGAGCTTTTTCGTGATTACATGAATGCCCTCGGACCGCCGTAGATGCCTGCTAATATCGCCGCCCGTGGCGAGGCCGAGAATGATGTCGGCCCAGGGACCTCCGCAATTGATGGTAAGGCTCCCGTAGAGGTCGACGACGGTCTGATTCGTCAACAGGTCTCTCACCCTGAGTCCTCTGACCGACCTACCAGGCGTGAGGATAAAGCCCTCGACCTTCGCATAATTGGCTACCCTGGCTCCATGCTTCACGGCCGATTTGATGAACGCCAGGGTCAACCGTTCCGGGAACAGGCTGAGGCTGTCGTAAAAGACAAATGCCCCTTTCAGGCCTTCTTTCTTAATCGTTGGTTCCAGGGCCAGCGCTTGTTCCGCTGAGAGGCTTTTGTGGCGGGGCAGGCTTTTGCTCCTGTCCCAGGTCCAGCTTTTATTATAGGAAAGCACATCATAGATGATCATGCCTGCTTTCATGACCCACATGGTATTGGAAAATTGCGAGTTATACCCGGTGATCATCACGGGAAGGGGATAGACGAAATTAGGAGCGATATTCTCGAGTGTCCTGCGCTCGCTCAGCGACTCCCATACGAGATGCAGGTCACCCTGGGCAAGATATCTGAAGCCGCCGTGAATGAGCTTTGACGTCGCTGCCGAGGTGGCGCCGCCGAAGTCCTGCTTTTCCACGAGGGCCACGGAAAGCCCCCGCGAAGCGGCGTCGTAGGCAACGGCAGCGCCCGTTATGCCCCCGCCAATGACGAGGAGGTCAAATTGCTCACCGGTGTAGTTCTCTATGAAGCGGTCCATCCCTGACTCCTGCAATGTATTCAAACTACGCGTTCCGATAGTTCTTTAGACGTACTTGCACGCATATACCGGGGAAATCGAAGGAAAGGTCTCAGCAAATGCTCTACTTTAATTTTATCAGAAAATTTGCGGGATAGGTCCGGAGAGTAGTTCGGGTTTTTCTCTGAGAGGTCAAACGATAGTACGGTTAATCTCCCGCTGAAGCGGGACGGGACTCTACCGGCTGAGGTCATCAAGATATCGTTTGATGCCTCGCTTCTTGATTTTTTGCTCAAGAATCATCGCGTCACTTCGTGTGCTGCATGCGGCTTTCCACTGCAGGTTCCAAGGGCCGGAAAACCGCTTCGTCGTCTTGCTGCCGGTATACTGAGAGTCGTTGTGCTGCCGCAGACGGCGTTCGATATCGTCTGTTTGACCACAATAGTACCTGCCCGTCGACTCGCTCTGCAGTATGTATACCCAGTAGCTCATAATAAAAAAAGCCAGAAAGAATTCCTGGCTTTTTTGAAATTTGGCTCCCCGGGCCGGACTCGAATCCCGCGGGGCGCGGGATGGTTAATCCCGCCAGGGGCGGGACTCTACCGACTGAGGTAAATCCCGGTTTTTTAGTAATTTGGCTCCCCGGGCCGGACTCGAACCAGCGACATGGTGGTTAACAGCCACCCGCTCTACCGACTGAGCTACCGGGGAGTGTGTTGAAACTTTATTGTATCCCCGTCACGCTCAGGGCTGCAACGTGAGATGGTGGTTAATCCCGCCAGGGGCGGGACTCTACCGATCCCGCTGTAGCGGGACTACCGGGGAGTGTGTTGAAACTTTATTGTATCCCCGTCACGCTCAGGGCTGCAACGTGAGATGGTGGTTAATCCCGCCAGGGGCGGGACTCTACCGATCCCGCTGTAGCGGGACTACCGGGGAGTGTGTTGAATAAAAATATATTATAGGGAATGTAAACTACCATAAGCCAATCAATATGTCAAGAATTTACGCGGTAAGATCCCGAAATAATGAGGAATATTTGGTAGTTGCGTTGCGGGGTCGTACACAGATAGGACTGCCTGCCATTGAGCCGAGCAGCTTTAGGCTATCTTATCCCGGCTGGCCCTGCTTCAGTTCCATAATAACCAGTTTGGCAATCGATTTGAGGGTGTCGAACACGCCACCGCCGTCTGTTGCCACGGCCTCGTAGTCCGGTATGCCCCGGGGATTCAGGCCTTTTTTCATTTCGCCGACGGGCACCACATTCGGCAGGTCTCTTTTATTGTATTGTATAACAAAGGGTATCGCATCCAGATTGTACCCTTGCTCGGCAAGATTGATGCGGAGGTTGTCAATACTCTCCAGATTGGCCTCCATGCGTTCGACCTGGGAATCGGCCACGAATACGACGCCGTCCACACCTTTCAGGATCAGCTTGCGGCTCGCGTCGTAGAATACCTGACCGGGTACCGTGTACAGATGAAATCGTGTCTTAAAGCCACGGATTTCACCGAGTGCGAGAGGAAGAAAATCGAAAAAAAGCGTCCGTTCCGTCTCCGTTGCCAGGGAGATCATCTTGCCTTTGCTGTCGGGGTTGGTCTTCTTGTAGATATACTGGAGATTCGTTGTCTTCCCGCACAGGCCCGGACCGTAGTAAACGATTTTACAGTTTATCTCTCTCGAAGAATAGTTGATAAAAGACATAGAGCGGTATTTCCTCTCCTTACGTGTTCAGGTAATGAATGACCGCGGCTGGACTAACCGAACAGTTTGTCGATATCCTCGTCTGTAATTTCCGCAAAGGGGGAGTCGCCGCCTGCGGCAGCGCCTTTTCCTGTTTCTACTTTCTTGAGGAGTTCGGAGAATATCCCGCTGAGCAACTCGGCGCTCTTTTTGACCCGGAGCCGGACGAGACCGAGTGACGACCGCTGATCGAAAATAACCACGAGGACAACGCGCTGGCTGATGATAGAGATGTGAATATTGTCTCTCTGACCTTCGTGAAAGAGTATGGAGAATTCCTTTTCACCGAGAAGCTTGGCCATACCGCCTGTCGCCGCGATGTTGCCTGCCGTAAGAGACGCGAGAGAGGTGGTATCAAGGTTTTCCGTCTCACCCGTCGCCGCAATAAGCTGGCCGTTTTTGTCCACGAGAAAGACCACCTTTGCGTTGGCCTGGGCCAAGAGGCGGTTCAGTTCCGCATCTATCTGCTTAAACTCTTCTTCATACATCACCAAATCGGAACCAAGCATGTGCGCATCTCCTCGTCAGAGCCGCCAGCCCCGCCTCTCAAAAAAGGCGCGCTCTAGCTTATTTAACCACAGTGTGGCGTAGATTTCAAGGTCTTTTTATACTTTCTGCCGTACCTGCGCCGGTCCATGACCGCCCGGCTGCCCGTGGTTTCTCCGGACTACCGGGCGCGCCGCTACCTGCCGAAGGTCCCCTGCAATTTCTTGAGGCTTTCCCAGTCTTCATCCACGATCTGCTGGAATTTCTCGAGCATCCACTCGTTGCCGGGGGCAAAGAGGTGCTTAAACCTTCCCTGGGGCTTGATCCACTCGGTAATCGGCTTCTTTTTGTCCTTCGGGTCGTAATTAATCGTCCACGTACCGTTCTCTACTTCATAGAGCGGCCAATAGCACGTCTCGACGGCGAGGCGCGAAAGCAGTATAGAATCGTCCGTCTGGGTCCGCCACCCCCGGTTGCAGGGAGCAACGATCCCCATGTAGGCCGGGCCATCAGAGGCAAGGGCCTTCTTTACCTTGGTCATGAGATCCCGCCAATTGTGGGGCGACGCCTGTGCAGCATAGGCAACATTGTGCGCTGCCATGATCCGGGTGAGGTCTTTTCGCTTCTGCAGCTTGCCCGGGATCTTCGATCCGGCAGGACAGGTTGTTGTGTTGGCGCCGAAGGGTGTTGCGCTCGAACGCTGGATCCCGGTGTTCATGTAGGCGCCGTTATCGTAACAGATATACAGAAGCTGGTGCCCACGCTCCATTGCGCCCGAAAGGGCCTGGAAACCGATGTCATACGTGCCGCCATCGCCGCCAAAGGCGATAAATTTCATGTTTTTCTTTATCTTCCCTTTTTTCCTGAGCGCCCGGTACATCGTCTCGATGCCCGATGCCGTTGCCGCGGCATTCTCAAATGCGCTGTGCATCCAGGGTACGCGCCATGCCGTGTAGGGAAACAGGCAGGTAGAGACTTCCAGGCAGCCGGTGGCATTCGAAATCACCACGGGCTCATCTATTGCCAGAAGGACCTGCCGCACAACCGTCGGCGCGCCGCAGCCGGCGCACATCCGGTGGCCGCCTGACAGAAGATCCTGCTTGTTCGTCAACGTTTTTAACGTTACCGGTTTCTCTTTGGTCGTTGTGCTCATATCATTCTCCTTAAGAAAACAGGAACCACGGAGAGAGGACAAACAATTACAGGTAGTCTTCTTGTGTGCTCTCTGTGTTCTCTGTGGTTAACGGATTTGTTAGTTCCTCACCGTGATATACTCTTTGATCATCTTGACCGCTCCGGTCTTGGCCACCTCAATGGTCTCGTCGAGCACCTGGTCTACATGGTGCGGCATCAGATCTCTGCCGCCGAGGCCGTACACCTTGTTGAACAGTGCCGGTCCCTGCCGATGAGGATAGAGTGCTGACGCGACCTCCATGAAGAGCGGGCCGTGGCCGCCGTAAGAGTCTGCACGGTCCATGACGCAGACGGCCTTGGCGTTCTTGAGCGCGTCGCCCACTTCGTCGTAGGGGAAGGGCCTGAAGAGTCGTGGTTTGAGCAATCCGGCTTTTACGCCCTTTTCACGGTACCGGTCAACTTCATCCTTGATGGTGCCTGCCGCGGAATTAAGCGCCACCAGTACTACCTCGGCGTCCTCAAGGCGGTAGGTTTCGAACAACCCGTAATCACGGCCGAATTTCTTCCCAAACTCCGCCGACACATTGAGGACGACCTGTTTCACCTTTGTCGTGGCCTCATGCTGCGCCCGTTTGTGCTCCATGTAATAATCGGGCAGCACCAGGGCGCCGATGCTTTTCGGATTGTCAAAATCAAGAAGCGGGTCTATCTGCTTGTGCTCACCGACGAATTTCTTTACGTCTTCGTCTTCGAGAAACTGCATGCTCTCGATGGAGTGGCTGATGATAAACCCGTCCATACACACCATGATCGGCAGCCGTACGTCTACGTGCTCAGCGATCCGGTATGCCATGACCGAGTTATCATAGGCCTCCTGGGCGTTCTCGGAGTAGAGCTGGATCCAACCCGTGTCCCGCGCGCCCATGCCGTCGGAGTGGTCGCCGTGGATATTGAGCGGCGCGGAAAGGGCGCGGTTCACCAGTGAGATCATGATCGGCAGCCGGTATCCCGAGGCGATGTGGAGCATTTCCCACATGAGGGCGAGGCCCTGGGCGCTCGTGGCCGTGGCCACCCTGCCGCCTGCGGCGGATGCGCCGATACAGGCGCTCATGGCGCTGTGCTCACTCTCGACGAGAATGAGCTCGGTCTCAACCTTGCCGTTGGAAACGAATTCGGAAAACCGCTGCATGATTTCTGTCGATGGGGTGATCGGATATGCCGCAATGACATCGGGATCGATCTGGCGGAGCGCCTCGGCAACAGCCTGATTACCCGTTACTGCCTGCATTTTCGTTTTTGTTGCGGTCGTCATGCTATTTGCCCTCCTCTTCCATTACAATGGCCTTGTTCCCCTTCTTTCCGGGGCACTCCACGGCGCAGACGCCGCAGCCCTTGCAGTGCTTGTAGTCGAATCCCGTCATCTTTTCGTCCTTCACCGTGACCGACGTGTCGGGACAATAAATCCAGCAGAAGAGGCACTGGATGCAGTTCTCCTCGATCCAGCGGGGTTTGAACGAACGCCACGAGCCTGTCTCATAGCCGTCGGCGTTGCCGGCATCCAGAATCGTGCCGGCATGGGGCAGCTCTTTCCAGTTCATCTGTTTCATCCCTGTTGTACCTCCTCGAATCCACGCCTGACAGCGTCGAGATTGCCGTCGATGATCTTCTGGGCGAATTTTTTTCCGAAGCTGTTTTTCACATCCTCGAGCAGCACGTCCATGCCGACAATATCGGTCGCCTTGTTGACGGCGCCGAGCATGGACGAGTTCGGCATGGGACGGCCGATGGTCTCGATGGCAATCTTGGTCGCATCAACGGTAAACACTTTTTGCGAAGACGTTGCCTTTAACTTGGCCCGTATTTCCTTGGGGTCCCTGGCGGTATTGACGACAAACACCGCGTCATCCAACGCCCCTTCAGCCACGTTAATCGCATCTAAGAGCGAGGCGTCGACTACCGCAACGACCTTGGGGTTGAGGACGGGACAGTGCATCCTGAGCACGGTCTGGCTCACCCGGTTATACGCGCGGAGCGGCGCACCTGCCCGCTCCGGTCCATATTCCGGAAAGGCCTGAACGTGTCGGCCGCCGCTGAGGCACGCGTCCGCCAGTACTTTGGCGGCAGTCACCGTACCCTGTCCGCCCCGCCCGTGCCATCGTATCTCTATTGTTTCGCTCATATCATCCTCCCACGAATTATAAATCCCAAACAATATCCAAATTCAAAATTTCAATTTTCGAAGCAATCGCAATTTGGTGCTTGGTGCTTGGAATTTATTTGAGATTTTGCGCTTGTTATTTGGAACTTGCTGTTCCTACATTTCCCGGCGGCCTTGCAGCGCGCGTAATACCGTGTTCTCGTCTGCGTACTCAATATCCCCACCCACGGGCAGCCCGTAGGCGATACGGGTAACGCTGATGCCCATCGGTTTTATCAATTGTAACAGGTAGAGGGCCGTGGCTTCTCCCTTCACCGTGGGATTCGTCGCAATGATCACTTCTTTGACGTCACCAGCCCTGAGTCGATCCATCAGGCCGTCTATCTTGAGCTCTTCCGGGCCGATTCCGTCGAGAGGGGATAGTGCGCCGAGAAGAACATGGTAGCGGCCGCGGAAAATACCGGTCTTTTCGAGAATCAGTATATTGCCCGGCTCTTCTACCACGCAGATTCTGGACAGATCGCGCTTTGCGTCGCTGCAAATGCCGCAGACCGGTTCCTCGGTGATGTTATTGCACACGGAACAGAAGCGACTGCTTTCTTTCAGGTCCAGAATGGCCTGGGCGATTCCGGCTGCTTCCTCCTTCGGCATCGTGAGGAGTGCAAAGGCGAGGCGCTGCGCGCTCTTCCTGCCGATTCCGGGAAGCCGCATCAGGGCGTCAACCGTCCGGGAGAGGGCCCTGCCCGAGATGCGCGCGGTCTGTGTGCCGTCTTTGCCCGATCGCGTGCGCGGTGAAGAGATCCTGGATGCGGTATCGGCGTTGTTCACCGCAGGGCTGCCGTCTCGGCTCTTGTGTTCCATCGCCGCTCCCGCCTTAGAGCAGACCCGGTGGGAGTCCCATACCGGCCGTGAGTTTCGACATCTCGTCTTTCATGAGATCCTGGGACTTTCTGACGGCTTCGTTCACCGCGGCGGCGACAAGATCCTGAAGCATTTCAATATCCGACGGATCCACTACCGAAGGGTCTATCGTGATCGAGAGCACTTCCTGGCGGCCGTTCGCTACTACCGTCACCATGCCGCCGCCCGAAGACGCCTCCACCGTCTGCCCCGCAGCCTCTTCCTGGAGCTGCTTTACCCGCTCCTGCATCTGCTGGGCTTGTTTCATCAAGTTGCTCAACATATTCTTCGCCATTTCTCACACACCTGCTCCGCAGTAATTCTCTGCGTTATGAAACCTCTGGAATATAAGGGATTTTTATATTAAAAGAATTCCGGTGATTTTGCAAGCAAAAATGCCGGCATTATAAATATATAAGAAAATTAAATGGTTTCCGGGCGCGGCTTCACCAGGTATTCCTCTGCTCATTCTCCCCGATGGTCTGTCTCGATCACGCGTCCGCCGAAAATCCGGAGCGCATCCTGCACACCAGGGTCCTCGGCCTCTTTCTTCTTTTTCTTTGATGCCGCGCCCTTGGCCGGGGCTTTCTCTGAAGCTCCCAGGTGCTTGAAGGTAATCTGCACCTTTTTTTTCAGAAGCGCTAAGGCCGTTTTTTCTATCACACTCCTGTTGTCCTTTTTTTCGATGAGGTCCATCTGGAAACTGCTGCCCTTAACACCGATCACCAGTTCATCGTCCTTTTCATCGATAAGCATACTGGTTGCCAGCGCCGAGGCGAGCGCGGGCTTCCGAGCTTTCAGGGAATGCTGAATATTCTGCCAGGTATCACCGTGCGCAGTATCGGCTTCACCCTGGTGTTGTGGTGGCGGCGGGGAGACCGCTGCATAGTGCGACGGCTCTTCCCGGACCAGACCTCCGGGAACAGGCGCTGCGCCTGACGAACCGACGCTTCCTTCGAGTTTCTTCAGTCGTTCCAGAACGTCTGAAAGCGGCTTCAGGGGGTTGAGGCTGCATGCCTTGATCAAGCCGACTTCGAAGGTAAATCGCTGGTGAGGGGACCAGCGCAGTTCATCGAGTGTCTTGGACAGACTGTCAAAAAGCAAAAGAAGGTGCTCCGTTCCGGCATTGTTTGCTGATTGCCGGATGGCTTCAATGTCGGCAGGGGGCAGCTCGATAATCCCGCCCGGGTCGGTCGTCATCTTTACCATCAGGAGGTTGCGGAGGTATTCCACAAGGCCCGCAAGGAATTGTCTCATATCCTGGCCCTGTTCCAGCATCGTATCCACGTGTTTCAGGAGTTCTGCGGCATTCCGCGCGATCAGGTCCGCGGTAAAGGCCGAGAGGCTTTCCTGGCCGACAGAGCCGAGAAGGGTCTGAACGTCCTGGTCCGCAATTGCTGTGCCGCTGTACGAAACCGCCTGGTCCAGAAGGCTCTGGGAGTCGCGCATACTGCCCTCGGCAGCCCGTGCGATCATCGCAAGCCCGTTGTCGCTTATCTGAATATTCTCGGCCTCGGCAATTTCGCGGAGCTTCTTACTCAGATCGCCCAGCGCTATTCGCTTAAAACCGTATCGTTGGCATCGTGAATGAATGGTGGCGGGGATTTTCTGCGGCTCCGTGGTGGCAAAAATAAATATCACGTGAGGCGGGGGCTCCTCGAGAGTCTTGAGCAGCGCATTGAAGGCCTCATTCGTGAGCATGTGCACTTCATCGATCACATAGACTTTATGTTTGGCGCCCGCCGGCGCATACCGGACAGCTTCACGGAGCTCTCTGATGTGCTCAATGCCGCGGTTCGACGCACCGTCTATCTCGATGACGTCCACCGAGGTGCCGGCTGCCGTCTCCCTGCACTGGTCACAGGCGCCGCAGGGGGTGGGCGTGGGGCCCTGGGCGCAGTTCAGCGCCTTGGCGAGAATCCGCGCCGTTGTGGTCTTTCCCACGCCGCGGGGTCCCGAGAACAGAAACGCGTGGGCCAATCTGCCCGTCGTAATCGCGTTCTGGAGCGTCCGGATGATGTGCTGCTGACCGACGACATCCTCGAATACCTGCGGTCTCCACTTCCTTGCCAAAACCTGATAGCTCATAACGAATGTCCCGTCCTGCGATGCCTGCATACTACTACAGAGCGCCCCGCGAAGTACAGGTATTTACGATACCTCCTCACGGACAGAGGCATTGTCGCATCACGTGGTTAGCGTACGCGCTGTCGATTGTTTTGGAAACCGGGCTTTACCCCTCTTCGGCAGGACACGCCGGGAGAACTCATGAAACATGGGCTCCCCGCTCTCTTCACCTATCTATCGATGCAAAATAAGAAAAGCTCACGGGCCCGGGCTTCCCTGCGGCACACCAGGCGCCCGTTTACCGCTGCTTCCTTCCGGATCTGACGGGGTTCACGGGACCCCGGTTGCACAGGACCCGGGCTCATGAGCGCTGCTATTCAGTTCTGAAAAGAGAGAACAGGGTGAAGATCATCGGGTGAGAGGTGCTTCATTTTTTTTGTCTGACCTTCCCCGCTTTCGTCTCGGGCATCACTGGCGGAGAGGGTGGGATTCGA
>DMKB01000306.1:16050-23360 GCA_003454665.1 Nitrospiraceae bacterium
ACGCTTTCCAAGCGTGCGCCTTCGGCCGCTCGGCCACCTCTCCGTGCTGATTTCGGATTGTCGAATTCGGATTGCGGAATGAAATACGTAGCTAGCGATCGGATGAGGAATTACATCTCTCTCGTCCGCACTCCGCACTCCGCACTCCGCATTTGGCATTTGGCATTCATATCTGGCGGAGAGGGAGGGATTTGAACCCCCGGTGGAGTTGCCCCCACAACAGATTTCGAGTCTGCCGCCTTCGACCTCTCGGCCACCTCTCCGGCTATCGCCGTTTATTGATTCCATCGAGTCTGGAGAGTCGAGACTCTTCAGACTCTTGAGACACTTAAGACTTTTTGGACTCTTCAGACTCTTTAGCACGCTACTTTTTCTGTCTCAGCCTTCCGAAAAAGCCCTTCAATACGGCGCTGCACTCCTCTTCGAGCACGCGCGGCGTTATCGTAAACAGGTGATTCAGCATCCCATCACGGCCGACATCATACACCGAGCCGAGTGCGCCCGCTTTCGGATCGCGGCAGCCGTAGACCAGCCTGCCCACCCGCGCGAGAATCAGAGCGCCGGCACACATGATGCAGGGTTCGAGCGTTACATAGAGTGTTGCGTCTGACAACCGCCATCTGCCCAGCCGTGCCGACGCCGAGCGCAGAACAATCTGTTCTGCATGGGCAGTGGGATCCTGCCAGGTCTCTCGCATGTTGTGAGCTGATGCGATGAGCGCATCGCCGATCACCAGTGCAGCACCCACCGGTGTCTCGCCGCAGACCGCTGCTTTTTCGGCTTCCGCCAGGGCACTGCGCATAAAAAATTCGTCGGTCTTCACTACCTAAGCTCCACGATCAATAAAATGGTGCGCCCAAGAGGATTCGAACCATCTGACCGTCGCCCATAAAGGGCTCTCCAGAGGGGGCCAGCCCCCTCTGGGGTCTCCCCCGAAGCTCAGGGGAATGTGCTTCCCCTGAAACCCCTTCGGTCAGAGGTTTCGCTTTTCCCACACCCTCAATCGCCGGTCATCGCGGCGCGTTACAGTATTGGTGCGCCCAAGAGGATTCGAACCTCTGGCCTTTGGATTCGTAGTCCAACGCTCTATCCAGCTGAGCTATGGGCGCGCTTAACCTATAAGTAATGCTATCGTTTAAAACCCCCTACTTTTCCAATCTACATCCTATATACATCAACAATCAAGATTATAAACTAGTAAAATGCTTACAGGCAACAACTATTTATTAAGAGGGTTACTCTATAGATGAAAGAAGCAACCATAAGAGCAGTTTTGATAGGCATATTTGTAGGAATTATCTTTGGTGCTGCCAATGCCTACGTTGGCCTAAGGGTTGGCATGACTGTATCAGCCTCCATACCCGCGGCCATTGTCGGAATGGCCCTATTGAAATTGGCAAAGAAGGGGCATATTTTGGAGGGCAACATTATTCAGACTGTTGGATCGGCCGGGGAATCTTTGGCCGCGGGTGTAATATTCACCCTTCCAGCACTTTATGTTTGGGGCGAAGATCCTGGAATGCTCAGAATCACGCTGATTTCAATGCTCGCGGGTGGTCTGGGTGTACTTTTGATGGTTCCACTAAGGGATTACCTTGTAAGAATAGAAGACCAGTCGCTACCCTTCCCGGAAGGAAGGGCTTGTGCCAAGGTTTTAGAAGCAGGCCAAGGACAAGCTGGACAGGCCAAGCTGATATTTATAGGCTTTTTTGTAGGATTAGCCTATCAGTTTTTTATAAATGGCAAGACTTTAGGACTTTGGCCAGGTTTTATTGCTATAAACCTCCCCTTCGTCCCTTCCGCTCAAATTTCAGCAGACCTAACCCCCGAACTTCTCGCTGTGGGGTTTCTTGTTGGACCGAGCGTAGCCAATGCCATGGTATCTGGAGGAGCATTAGGATGGTTAGTTTTGATTCCTTTAATCGCATTTTTTGGCTCTCACGTACATACGGCCTTTTTTCCAGAAACTACCATTCCCTTAAGCCACATGACACCGGATGAAATATGGAATAAATATATAAGATATATCGGCGCCGGCACCATCACCATAGGTGGAATAATAGCACTAATAAAGGCCACACCCGCTCTGTATAGAAGCTTAAAAGATAGCATAAAAGGCATCTATACAAAGAGCACTCATAAAAACGACTTATCTTTAAGCACAGTCCTTCTTGGTACCATTGGAATAGGCATCACGCTTGCGCTTCTTCCAAGAAATTTTATTCCTTTGGGGTTCATAGGAGCAATATTGGTAATTGTATTTGCCTTTATATTCGTTGCTGTTAGCGCGAGGATAGTTGGAATAGTCGGCTCTAGCAATAATCCTGTTTCAGGTATGACTATAGCGACGTTAATTGGGGTAACGACCATCTTGGTAGCAAGCGGACAAGGCGGCAACAATATTAGGGTTGAGGCCCTAATCATAGGTGCTATCGTTTGCATAGCGGCTGCAATTGCAGCAGACACATCGCAAGACCTAAAAACCGGCTACATACTCGGTGCAACGCCATGGAAGCAGCAAATAGGTGAAATCGTGGGCGTACTTACATCATCCTTGACTATTGCCTGGGTTCTTTACATTTTGCATGCAAGCTACCACATAGGGTCTAAAGAACTTCCAGCACCGCAAGCAAACTTAATGGCAGTCGTAATAGACGGCATAACCGGTGGAAATTTACCATGGGTTCTTGTTTTTATAGGAGCCATCCTTGCAACAATAACCTGGCTTCTCAATATCAACATAATGGCATTTGCCATAGGCATGTATTTGCCATTTAGCCTCTCTGTCCCCATTTTTATAGGAGGGATAGCAAGGTTTCTTATCAAGCAACAAGGAGCTAGCGAAAGACAGCTAGAGACAGGTACGTTATTCTCCTCTGGCCTAATAGCTGGGTCAGCGCTTTGCGGGGTATTAATAGCACTATTGGTCTTCTTAAGCCAGTTCTTTGGCTCTGTAGATAGTGCTCTTATAACAATTCAATCTGCGCCAAAGCTAGATAGCAGTTTATTTTCATTAATAGTATTTCTTGGCCTAGCAGTATATCTATACATCTTATCAAAAAGTAGGAATAACCAAGAAAATAATCATTAATCTACATTGCGCATAAGCTTTTTTAGGTTAACATCATGCTATCCATTCAAGATAACGGCATGATGGCGTATATGGCTCTTAATAAAGCTTGAAATAAAATAATAGCTATGATCGTAACCTTCTTGAAAGCGAAGATCTAAAGACTGCCTGGCAGATTCACATGCAACTTTTAACATTTCTGGTTTAAGCTGCCCTTTTAAAAATTTATCGTCCGTTCCTTGGTCGATTAATATGCTCGTCTTAATCCTAGATTCTTTTAAAAGCTCGCATGCATCGTAGGCCCTCCATAACCTCCTATCCGTTCCAAGATAGCTCGAAAAGGCCTTTTGTCCCCATGGACAATTCATTGGAGAGCAAATGGGCGCAAAGGCAGAAACTGACCTGTACAAATCTGGGTTTCTAAGAGCGCAAACAATTGCACCATGACCTCCCATAGAATGACCAAAAATTCCTTGCCGATCTGGCCTAACGTTAAAATTATTGCAAATAAGCTCTGGTAACTCCTTTGTAACATAGCTAAACATACTATAAAAAGGCGCCCATGGGCTCTTTATGGCATCAACGTAAAATCCAGCACCTAGCCCTAAATCCCAGCTACTATCTTGACCAGGAACATTCCCTTCTTTGGGGCTGGTATCGGTTGAAACCAATAGAATACCATGTTCAGCCGCATACTGCTGCGCCCCCGATTTAATCATAAAAGTTTCTTCTGTACAGGTAAGACCCGCCAGATAATAAAGAACAGCTATATCTCTCTTATCGGCCATTGGCGGTAAAAAAACACTAAAGCGCATATCACCCTTACAACATGCTGAATAATGTGAGTAAAATCTTACGCTTCCACCAAAACACCTGTATTCCTCAATAAGCTTTATTCCTTTCATCTATTCAATTTCCTTTTTTGCGGATCATTTTAGTATTTGACATTCATATAACGCTAGCTCTAACTTAATTCATAGATCAAGCTATTCATTCAAAGCATTGACTAAAGTCTTTAAAGATCTTTCTCCTTAACACGTCCTTATTTTTTAAGATAATATTAACCTACGTTTTTATATTACTATTTGCTGTAACTTTTAAAAACCTACCCCTTTATGTCCAAAATAATATTACAACTTGAGTCGCAAACATTTGTTCCTTATGGAGTATTTGAAATGGGATATTGATATGACTAAGGCTTTAATTATTGGCTTTGGTTGGATATATATAGTTATTACACTTGACTTGTATACCAAGAAGATTGTTGGCTCGTACATGTGGGCTGCACTGTACATCTAAACATTGGTTTTGGCATTTTTCCCTTGAATCGCTCTGGAGTTTTTTAAATGCTATTTTTAAGGCATATTTACACCTCTTAGTAATCTGACCAGTTTAGCCATAGTGAATATTTTCTGGAGTTAGAAAGCCAACACCAAAATGACAATGCTCTCGATTGTACCAACAAAAAAGGACTCTTTAGTCTTTGTGGGTTAAATGGAGGCTGTGCCTATTAAAGCAGGTCCTTTTTTTTAAAGATGATAAATCCAAATGTTGCAAATAAAATACCCAAAATAATTGGGTATATGAGCGAGAAAAGGATAAAGTTAGTTCTACCAAAAGAATCTAGAACATAATAAGCCGTTGGCCCAATGACGGTGAGTTCTGGGTCAAAAAGTGAAATAGCGCTGATCCTAAAAGTCTCTAACGGGTTTGCAAGGGCAATAAAAATGATGAGTTTCTCTGACATCTGACTTTGCATCATCAAACCAATCAGGACAATATCGATAAATGCCAAGAGTACAATCCATACAACAAATGAAATTCCCATGGCAATATCGTGTGTTTTTACCGAAGTAGAAATGAAGAAGGCAATTCCTAAAAATGCCAATGATATAGAGAAAATCATAGCCGAGTAAAGTAGTAGCAAGCTCCATGGAACCTCAGCTCCTTTAAAGATCCCCCAGATTACACCCAAAATCATCGCAACGAATACTGGCATGAAGACCATGATAAGCCTTCCAATCATCTTTCCCCAATAGTAGCTCTTAATGGATATGGGGAAAGAGAGCATATACTCTAGGATATTGTCCTCCCTATCCCCTGAAATACAAGTTACGGTTGTAATCAAGATGAAAATAGGCAAGATGGCTATGGTTATCTGGATATAGACGAGCAATAGCCTGCTCAATCCGCTAAACCCCATTACAACGGACTGGGTAACACCCGTAACGAAAAAGAGAGCGATCAACCCACCAAATATTAATGCATAGATAAAAAACCATTTTGCCCTAATTGATTCTTTGATATCTAGCATCGCAATTAATAATAAATTACTCATCGTCCCTTTTCAATTACACTTTTTACAACCTTGTTAAAATATACCACCTCTTTCAATTCGGGCGTAGTTCCTTCTTTATGGGCAGCAAAGCCATAATCCATCGGAGTAATACTTCCTGTTGTATATTCAGCCTTTCTAGCATCAATCCATTCGCCTGTTTTGCTATCAGTTACCCATATGGCTGCTTCTTGCTCCCAGGGGATATTTTCTTCTTTAAACCACAAAATTGCGCATCCTATATCGTCAAATTTATAGCACATGCCATTTTTAGGGTTAATCACCTGTGCGGCAAATTTTCTGCCGCTTATCGCCATTTTGCACCGCTCACACATATCCCTATCCCAATGCATCTTTCTGGCTGAAATATCTACTTCTTGCTTACAGCCTGCAAATGCAAAAAAGATAAACAGGAAAAACAACACCTTCACACTCTTAAGCCCTCTCATCTGAAGTTACCTCCCCTAAATCCATGTTAATAGCCCTGTTAATAAAACGCACTATTTCATCCACCCTGTGCGTGATAAACAGAATAATCTTGTTTTCATCCAGACCATCCAGCAGCTTACATAAATTTTTCCTACCATCTAAATCAAGATTTGCCATAGGTTCATCGAAAATCAAAATATCGCTATTTTTGGCAATGGCCATGGCGATTAAAAGCTTTTGTTTCATTCCGCCTGATAATTTAAAGAAGGACTTTTGCGTGTTATTTTGAACGTCAAGCCCCATTTTACATGCGTATTTTAGGATGATTTCTTAGTCAATAGCTGAACTTTTTGAAACATACAGAATCAGATCTTTAACCGTAAGCTTTATGGGAGGTGAAAGTTGTGGTATATAGCTGGCTTTTTTTAATACCTCAATTCTGTCCCTAATCGGATCAAAGCCGTTAATAAGCACCTTGCCGTTGTCGGGATAATAATACCCCAGTATGATACAAACTAGTGTTGTTTTTCCAGCCCCGTTTGGGCCCGTTATGGCAACTCTATCCCCTCTATCAAACCTGACGGAGATATCTTTCAGGCACTCCACCCCCATAAATTTCTTTGTTATGTTGCTTATACCAATCATTATATAATCTTCTTCAATCTAAAATCATACTTAAGGGCATCTTGAGGACAAACATCGATGCACCTACCACAAAGTGTACAATTTCCATTAATGATATATTGCCTTTTTATTTGCCTAATGTTTTTTAAGTTCTCCTTTGCCGATGAGTTTATACTTGAAGGTATTGAAATAAAGGCAAAAAAAGATGCAATGATCGAAAGGATCGATAGAGCCGAAATAAGGGAGTTAAATAAAAAAGACATTGGTGAAGCCCTGGAAGATATTGGAGGAATATCTAAAGTAAGAAAAGGTAGTATAGCAAACGACATCGTGCTAAGGGGTTTTCAAAAGGATAATATAAACGTCCTTGTGGACGGCATGAGGGTTTATGGAGCCTGTCCCAACAGGATGGATCCGGCAGCTTCACACATTGACCTTTCGGAAGTTGATCAAATAGAGGTTTTAAAAGGGCCTTTCGATGTGCTCAATCCTGGAAGCATGGGAGGGCTTATAAACATTAGAACAAGATCTGCAAGGCCTGGGTTCGACAACGGTTTTTTTGTCAACTACGAATCATTTAATAGCACTGATAACTCAGCTTTTTTATCTTACGGAAGTAAGAAGTTCAGCTTGCTACTTGGAGGTTCGTATAAATTCTCCAGGCCTTATAAAGATGGTAGTGGGCTTAGGTTCACCGAAATATATCCTGAGAATTCGCCTAACAGATATAAAAACTTCAGTAAAAACGCCACGGCCTACAGTATAAAAACGGGCTGGATAAAGCTAGCCATAAACCCCAGCTTGAATCATTCTCTTGAGATTTCCTACTCAAGACAAATGGCTGATGATGTC
>DMKB01000241.1:0-13911 GCA_003454665.1 Nitrospiraceae bacterium
CAAGGCACTGGACGCGCTGGGATTCTGAGAAAAAAAACACCGGGCGTCCATGGACTGGACACCCGGTGTGGATCGGGGCGACTGGATTTGAACCAGCGACCACTTGCACCCCAAGCAAGTGCGCTACCAGGCTGCGCTACGCCCCGACAGTGAAGTATATTATACTAATGTTTCCGGTCTGTCAACGAACAATCCGCTTCTGTGCCTCAATGAAATTGTCGAACGCGTCCTGATAGAAATCATTTCCCGATCGAACTGCCTCGGGAACACGCTTTTCATAAAGCTGCCTGCCATCGGCAATATCATCCTGCAGGAGTTCGAAAAACGTTCCGTTCTGAATCCCGTCCTGAACTGCTTCCTGGTTGTACAGGGCGATATCAGAAACGATTATGCGTGCAAAGCGCTTCGCCTTGGCTACTGCCTCCGGATCCGACTCGTCGACATTCGAAATGGATCCTTCCGCTTCCTGAAAAACGGAGGACTCGAGCGTAAAGGAGTCAGGCGCCATCGCAGAACCATCCTGCGCCTGCTGTATGAACGTGTCGAGCCACGATGACGGCTCGGCGCCCTGTCCGGCTGCTCCTCCGGCAACCATCGACGACTCCGGCGCTGCCGCGTTCGATTCATCATGCAGCAAACTCTCCGGGCTGAATTCATATTCCCCGGCATCCGGCCGTCCCGTCGAGATCTGTATGGGGGGAGCATCAGATGAACTCGCCTCCTCAAACATCTCGGGATAGAGCAATTTTCGTATTTTCAGAGTCAGATATTCCGTAATTTCATGCTTTTCTATATAGTCGTCAGCACCATACAGGCTGGCCGGGGTACGCTTATACCGCGATACGTCATAGGCCGACGTAAGGAGTATGACTTTAATATAATTCGTCTGTTCATCGTCCTTCAACCGTCCGCAGAGTTCAAAGCCGTAAATTCCCGGAAGGCCCACGTCGACCAATAAGACCTGCGGTTTGCTTTCCATCGCTTTCTGGAGCGCCTCGGTTCCATCGGCGGCAGTATCAACGGTGAAACCCTCCTCAACGAGAATATCACGAACCATTGCCCGGGCCTCTTCACTCTCGTGCGCCACCAGCACAAGCGCACCCTCCGGGGCTCTGGAACGAGCGCTCGATTGCGGCCCCGGGCGCGCTCCTGGAGGAGAAGCCGCTGCAGGCTCCACGCTCTCCCGGGTAGCGGTCAGGATCGTGCCACACCGCGGACATCTCACGCGGACACCGCCGCCTGCTATTTTTGCGTTATCGATCTTGAGTTTGGCGCCACAATCACACGGTAAAATCATAGTCTTCTGAATCTCCTCCCGCCTCCAAAGGGGACGTTGCTCCGCTTGAACAATCCGATCAACACTAATCCAGCGATAAATCCGCCTATATGCGCGAACCAGGCGACCCCTCCCCCCCCGGAACCGGCGGACAAAAGGACGCTTAAAAACTGGAGCACAAGCCAGAACCCCAGAACGAAGACCGCGGGAATTTCAATGATCCGTATGAAATAAAAAACAGGGACAAGAGTAAGAACTCTCGCTCGCGGGTAGAGGAGAAGGTACGCACCGAGCACCCCCGACACCGCGCCGCTTGCCCCGATCATGGGTACCGGCGAGGACGTGTTCGTCAGGGCGTGGCTAAAGGCGGCAAGAAAGCCGCAGAGCGTATAAAAAAATACGAAGCGCATTCTGCCCATGGCATCTTCAACATTGTTGCCGAATATCCAGAGATACAGCATATTGCCGGCCACGTGGAGAAATCCTCCGTGCAGAAACATGGATGTGAATACCGTAACGGCGACAGGCACTGCGCCGTCTCCTGCCGCCTGTGCGTGAAACATTCTCGCGGGAATCAGGGCAAAGGAACGAATGAAACGTTCGCCTGACTGAGGCCCCAGCCCCCATTGGTAGATAAATACAAGCGTATTGCACACTACCAGCAGCACCGTCACGATCGGAAAGCGTCTGGTCGGATTAATATCCTTTAACGGGATCAAGCCATAACTCCACCATACCGTTCAAACAATGGGCGTCGCCCCCTCTTCGGAACAGTATGAGCACTCCTCTCCGGAATATTCACCGAAGCGCACTACCAGCGTGGTGGAGCCCCTCGGGCAGTACCGTCCCCCTAAGCAGAACCGCGGGGTAACGCCGTTTCGCCCCAGGCCCCGCCCCTTACTCTCCTTCATAGCTGTGCAAAATCGTGGACCTGCGCCATGGCGCTTTTGCAAAGCAGGCTCGCCGGCTGGTACACAGAATATCTCTTGACAAGATACAAAAAAACATGTTGTTTGTCAATCAGATAAGTGATGGCGATTAAAATAACAGGACGCGAAGGATAGGGACCCGGCGTCAAGGACACTTGATAGAGAGCGGATGCTATTGGAAATACTGATTTACGTCTATCGGTATCTCCCGGGGATCAACGGTGGAGACTGCCATGCGTTTGTACCGCCCGGACTCCATTTCGAGCAGACTGACCTCCTCTTTTTCCGTGCCGTCATAATCCCGGAGGAGCAGCACCCTCGGTCGCAGCAGATCTCGCGTTTGATGAATAACAAGCCCGATCTCGCCGGTACTCAGCCGGAGGAGGGTGCCGAGGGGGAAAAGTCCAACCATGTTTACGAAGGTCTTCACGAGGACTGGATCAAAATGAAAACCGCGCCTGTGGAGGAGGAGCTTGACCGCCTCCCCGGGCGGCGTCTCAATACGATAATAAACGCGGGCAGAGGTGATGGCATCGTACGTATCGGCAATCGCCACGATTTTCGAAAAAGGATGGAGTGGTGAGTCTTCATCGCCGGACCGCGGGTACCCCTTACCATCGAACTGTTGGTGGTGTTCAAAGGCGCTGACCATGGCAAGCCTTCCGACCCCGAGCAGCCCGGAAAGGATGAGTGCGCCCTCAACGGGATGGTATTTCACGATATTCCACTCCTGATCAGTAAGGGTTTCCGGCTTGTTGATTATCTCCCGGGGGATGGATACCTTGCCGATATCGTGGAGCATGCCGGCGATCCCCAGCGCGGCGATCTGGGACCGCTTGAGCGAAAGGAATGCTCCCAGTGCCATGGCAAGAATTGCGACATTGACGGAATGAACAAACGTATACTCATCATAACTCTTGATACTCGTCAGCCCGACGAGAGCGTCCCGGTTGTCCAAAATGTTGTCCACCATGGTGTGCGAAATCGATTGGAGTCGGCGCGCGTTCAGCGCCTTTCCCGCAACCGCTGCATGGACAACCTCTTTGACCGCTTCAACACCGTCATGATAGATCTCCAAGGGCTTTTTCTCCTGCTGCTGTTCCTCCCTCCCGGCACCGCGGAGGAGGATGGCGTGCACGGCGATATTCCTGACACCACCCTGATGGAGGAGCGTCTCCATGCCGCCCTGTGCCGAGACGGTATCCGGATCGCGCTTCATGAGGTAGGCGAACGTGACCAATTCATCTCTCTTCAGCCCCTGCTGGAACGTTATTCCTCCGATACCCTTTTTGGTAACATCTTCAGCGGTCCGAGCGAGATGCTCCTCCATGGACACGGAGAACGTTTCGAAAAAAAGCTCACCATCGACGAAATGAAAGGATGCTTCATTCCGCTTCGTAAACAGTTGTTCAAGGCACAGAAGGAGCTGCTCTGCAGACCCGAGCAAAAAAGGATGGGCCGGTGGATAGAGTGTCGCGCTCTTCAGGAGGCCCACGAACTGTTGAAAAGCCTTTTTGGCCATATCGACGAGCTGCTGCTGCTGAAAAAAGGAGAGGCCCTGGCCTTCTTGTTCCCCCTTATCCCCGCCTGGCATGAGCATACCTCCTCTCTATGTCCGCAATGGCTTTCCGGGCAACCGTGCGGGTTGCGACCTGAGCGTTCCGCTCCTTCCACCATCTCAGCTTTGTGTGCTTCTTAAGAAATTGTGCCGCTGCCGGACCGCCTATCTTGCCAAGAGACTCCATTGTTTCTCTCTTGAGCTCCTGTTCCGATTTCCGGAACCTCGTGCGGGCAAGAAAATCCATGAGCACCCGCTCCTCCCGTTCGCCTGACAACGTGAATGTCCCGAGACCGCGGACGGCCATAAACCGTATATCAATGTCCTTGTCCCTGAGAAACGTGCCGAGAAGAGCGGCCGCCTTCCTCCCCCCGATGGAGACGAGGGCGCGCACGACTTCCTGCCGTATCTGAAAATTCCGGTGCCCGGAGACCCTTTTCAGATACTCGATCACTTCTTCCTTCCTGCTCTCGCCGAGGATCCCAATGATATTTCGAACGAAATACCATCGTTCGTCAGAGAGTCGTTCACCGAGCAACGCGATCTGATTTTTTCCGAGGTCCTTTAATATCTGGACCAGAAACCGTCTGGTCGAACGATCTTCCTCTACAGACAATTTCTCAAGCAGTACGGGTGTTGCCTCGCGGTCGAGAAGCGAAAGATACGAAGAGATCGCCTGGTAATCCGCTGATCCTTTCGGTGTCGTCTGCATCGTATGAATCAAGTCAGCTATTCTCTTGTGATCTCCCGCTTTTTTTACCGCTTCCGCAAGACGTCTGCTCAAGGCAGGATCACCCGGCGTCCGGAGGGCCCGAAGTACTTCAGCAGCCCTGCTGAAGATTTTTCTGTCCAGAAGGACTATCAGGATATCCTCAAGAAGTGAAACAACTCTCGTGCATGCCGTTATCCGCTCCTCAGGATGTTCTGACGGAGCGTGTTGCCGGGCCAGCGGCAGAAGATTGATCAGCGTCGTTACCACTGCGTTCAGCGTGTCTTCCTCCAGACCGGCATCGTTCACTTTTTTGAGCGACTCCATCTCTTCAGGCGTATATTCCGAAAGTTCACGGGCAATCACTTGAAGATCGTCGGAAAGGACCGTTTCGCCATCCCCACGGGCCGCCCTGCTCTCCGTCTCCGGGGCGGCGGCAGCTGCCTTCTGGAGGAGCGACGAAACCTGCGGCACGCTGCAGGAACGGGAAAAGCGGCCGGTTATCACCTCGTGGACATCCTGGCACAACGCTCCGCGTGCATCAGCCATTCTTTCCTGAAGCGTCTGCCGGTCGAACTCGGCATAGAGTCGCTGCGAGATGAGTCCATCGCGATATTCCGGCTCCAGGGAAAAGACCGATTTTGCTAACGCCTCGAATAGCGGCTCACGATGCTCGGAAAATTGCTCCAGCAGCTGATGGCCAACTTCCCGGTACATCCCCATGAGATGCGTTTCCTGGCTTTCCCGTGTGCCACCGGTCTGCCGGGCAGTCTCCAGAAGCAACGTACCGAAAGCGGCGGGGTTTGAAACAAGGTCTGAAAGAACCGCGGTCCTTCCCGAGAAATGGATCTCCACGCTCTGTGCAACCCTGCCCAATTCCTGCGTCTGAACCAGCGTATCGGAACGGATCTCCTCGGAGGATCGCTCTCCAGGCGATGTCGTCACAACCGCATCCAGTGACGCATCCTTGACTGCTATGTGAGATACGCCCCGCTCCCAGAGAAGAGACTCCGTGCTGCCGCGCAATTGCAGATCCTCCTGGGACAGCGTAAGGATGTCAAATAAATCATGCAACTCGCTCTCCGTGACACCCGCCATAAGGGAAATTTCACGCACGCCGCGAGAAAAGAGGTCGGACACGATCCCCGCGTACGCCTGGATACTCTTCCCAAGCGAGATATTCTTGTACAGGACGTCGGATCGGTGCACTTCCAGGAGGAGTGCCGCTTCGTCACGAAGGAATGTTTCGAGATGCGCGTGTGATTTGTGTATCGTCTGCCGGTAGAGTGGGTTGTTCGAAGGATAGAGCCTTACTGCCCTGATGGCCGAAAACATACTCCGCACCAGTTCCTGAAGGGCCGGGGAAACCGTCTCGTCTTTAGAGTCCTGTTTCTGCATATAAGTACAAGGTAGCATAAGAACCAGGGGGTGTCAAAGGGGCCGGCCGGTACCCCTATTCCCTGCAGGGCGTGCAAAACGGTCATGGGGAGGGTTGCGTGTTTCGCGTTGCGCGTTGCGGTCTGACAGAGGAACAGTACTCCTGCATACTGCGGCGGGGAGAAGTTATTTGCTCCGGATGTACTGGAATATCTGTACTCTCTTGTTAAGTTGGTCGGCAACATAGAGGCGGTCCTGCTCGTCTATCGAGATGCCGGCGGGCAGATACATCTCTCCAGGTCTCAATCCGAGCCCACCGACGAACAGGAGCACCCTGCCCGTACGGTCGAAAACCTGGAAATTGCTGAAGGCCGCGTCGGTCACATAAATGTGCCCGTCGGAATCAGCGGCAATCCCTTTGGGATTGGCAAAAAAACCGGGGCCGTCTCCGGCCGAACCGAAGGACGTGATGAACGTCCCCTCGGGATCAAAAACCTGCACCCTGAAATTCCTCACATCCAGGACATAGACCGTCCCTCCCCGATCTATCGTTATATCGAGGGGCATATTAAACTGGCCCTTGGATGCTCCCCGACCACCGAATTCGAAGAGCCGCTTTCCGTCGAGGCCGAGCACAATCACCTTGTTCCCAAGAGCATCCACTACGTAGAGTCTGCCGAGGTTTTCATTCAGCGCAAGAGAAACCGTCTTACTTCCCTTCAACGGAAAGGCCGTTTTATACCTGCCTCCGGCATCATAGAGCACGATCCGCTGCCCCCCGGCATCGGAAACATAGATCGTCCCTTCCCGATCCAGCACCACTGCCGACGGGTGCCGCATCGCACCTTCCTCTCCCACGACCATAAGACGGCGTCTGTTCAGGTCAAAAATAAGTATGCGCTTCATGAGGATATCTGCTACGGCTATCTTCCCGTCCCGGGCAGATACGCCGTAGGGGCGAAGCATACTGTCGAAATAATCCTTGCCGAACAGCTTTTCCTTAAAGGAGTAGACCCGTCCGATGTCATCTTCCGAATAAAGAGAGCGCAGATACTTGATCCGCGGCGGGTCCGGAGGAGGCGGCCAGAACAGGTTGTCCGGCTCAGGCGGACGTCGTGGTGGAGAACACGCAGCCGGAATGAAGAAAAACAGAGAAACGATGAGAGCAAGGATGCCCCTCACTCGCCTGGGCATGCGGTTATTGCTTACCATACTGATACACTTGGATCCTTCCGTTCGTCTCGTCGGCTATATAGATATTGTCCCGTGCATCTATGAATATCCCGGAGGGTGTCCAGAAATCTCCAATGAGACTCCCTGTCTTCCCCCAGGTCTGAAGAAATCTTCCTTCCCGGCTGAAAATCAGAATCCTGTTGTTCAGTACATCAGTGACGTAGACATGCCCCTCCGAGTCCACAGCGATCCCCCGAAGCCGTTGAGAAATGCCGCCGCCGGCATCGGCCACGGGAAACATCCTCCTGAATTTTCCGTCGTGGTCATAGACAAATACACGGAGGTCTTTACTATCCAATACATAAATATTCCCCAACCTGTCGAGAGCCAGCGCGCGGGGAGTAGCAAAGTTTTCCGACGGATTGCTTGAACGGCCAAGCTCGAGTCGACGGTAACCCTCGCTCGTATAAACCCGCTCTTGTCCATGGCTGGTGTAGGCTTTTACCAGCCGCGCTGAAGAATCGGCAACATAAACCCTGTTTCGGAGCGTATCCACAGCCAGACCCTTCGGCCTCGCGAGCTCACCGCCCTTCCCGATGGTCATGAGCATCCTGCCGTTCCGGTCAAACCCGAACACCCACCCCTGCTGTGCGTCAGCGACAAAGATAACGCCCGTGGCATCCACCGCGATGGCAGTAGGCGACAGGAGTTTTACATCATCAGTCGGCGCTGGAGATGGAGGTGAAGGAGGCGGGCCAAAGATTTTTACTGTTTGCCTCCCGCGATCGAATACAAAAATTCTGGCGCTGTAGTCTCCCTGGAGTATCGTTGGCGGCGTTGTGACATACTCGTCAGTCCTGTACGTGTCCGTTACATACACCCGAAACGGATCTGCGTACACGCTGCTAGGACGCTGAAGCATCTGAAGTGCTGCTACCTTATCCGCCGCACGCGCGATCTCGTTAAACCGTTCACCTCGAAGGCTCGCCTCGTTCCTGAGCGTCTCGACAAAATCAATCCGCAACGCTGTCTTCTGAGCGGCAGCGCCCGAATCATTGTCACCGGCAATCGTGGCACAGCTGTTGATCCCCAACGATAGTACTAGTATGCCAAGAATATGCTTCCTGCCGTTTCCGTGCACCACGGGAACTCCCTCCTCGTTACCACACACCTATCAAAAAAACCTTTCCGTGCCTGAGAGCAGAGCCTGGACACCACGCCGCCACCGCCGACTTATATTTTCTCATGACAAACTTTGCACAGTTCAAAACGCGACCTGGCGCCGTGGGTAAACAGGCTGTGGCTCTGGGCGCTGTGCGGTTCGTGACAGCTCGAGCAGGAAATCTTCTTTCCCGGTCTCGACGGGTCCCTCCTGCCCTTCGTCGGATGGCCCGTACTGGAAACAAATCCCGCCACAACATGCCGCCCCGCGGCCATCGGGCGGTGGCAGGCTACGCAGAGTTCCCACAACGGTTTTTTTAACCACGCGGCATAAGGACTCGCGTGGGGATTATGACAGATGGTACAGTATCCTGCCTCGGCAGGCCCGTGTTTAAACGGAGCACTCAGTATTGTTTCATGACACTTCCTGCAGTTCTCCGAGATGGTCAGTCCCCGCTTTGCCGACAGCTTTTTACTGAATACCCTGGATACCGTATCCCTGCCTGACCGGTACGTAACCCTGAGGCGGGAAGAGACCGCTCGAGAACGCGACGGTTTTTTAACGACGTAGGTGAGCACCTCGCTGAATTCATTGCCCAGATTCCCCAGGTTCCACACCAGCGTTTTTCCCTTGATCACGGGTTTTTTGCGCTTTCCCCGGAACCTGCCGCTCCCCTTCAGATACCGGCTGTTTTTCGGCAGTTTTTCAATAATACGGACCCTTCTGATGGGCGTGCCCTTCCCGTACACGATGTTAACCTGAACCCGTTCCCGATCCGCGATCTTCGGAAGGGTCCGGCTGTTCTTCACGCGTACGTCGCTCGGATGAAACACGATCTCGATTCTGCTATTCTGCTTCCTCCCGCTCTCCGTAAAATTAGAGGCCTTCGGAAAGGCGTCTCCCCTGCCGACGGCAGTTATTTTCCGGCTGGGTACGCCAAAGCGGCGGAGAAATCTCGCCAAAGACCGGGCCCGCGCCTGTGATAGAAGCTTGGGATTCTTATACACGGCGCCGGTGTCCGGCCTGGTGGCCGTATGGACTTCCAGCAAAATGTTGTCGCCTGGATTGCGCCGTATGTAGGAAAGCACCCCTTTAAATAACGCGAGGGGATCTTCCCTTCTTCGTTCTTCTAAATAAATTCTGCTATCACCACTCAATGTCGTCAAGGAAGACCGAATATCTTGAAACAGTTCCTTTTCCTTCTTTTTGCCCAGTATAAGAATCGCCGACTCGGGCTTAAACAGCGGGCCCGACGGTATCGTAAAGAGAACGGGTTTCACCGCCTCGGCAACCTTGTTGACTCGCAGGGACCCTGCCGGTGAAAATTGATACTTCACCGGATACAATTTAGGGTTGTGGCAGGAAAGGCACGCCCAGACCGCCGCAGGACCGTGGACATGTTCTCCCGTCGGCACGTTTTTGTGGCAGGCATAACAGAGCATACGTTCCGGCTTCGCTGGATTCGCATCCTCGGGCTTTACCTTCATCCGGTGACAATTCGAACAGGTTTTTTCATTTTTCCGGGAATGGAAGGGCCGGGGGGCGAATCGTGGCGGCACGACTCCGCCCGTAAAGAGATCATTCTTGCTGTAGACCTGCACCGTCCGTGATCCGAGGAGCGTTCTGTCTTTTTTCTTACCTGCAGGCCGAGTGAAATATTTCACGGTAATGGTGTTCAAACCGGGCTCGAGCCGAACACCCTGGATGGCATGCTTCATCGTTGCCGTATCCACGACGGGGTAGTCCTTGTTTCCGGCAATGACCTGGAAAAAAGGGATTGCTGACCAGTCTGTCGACGGATCGAGAACAAGATTCACCCTATCGCCGACGATGGCACGGTTCAGGGGATACAGGATCGGGGCGGTCTTCTGCTTCGCAAAAGCAGTCCCCCCGGTCAGCACCATGAACAGTAGTGTAGGAATGACGAGTCTGAAGCCCATGAAAAACTCCGGTCTACCTCCGGTACTCTTTCGCCCCGTGGCATCCCGGCAAACAGGAGCCGCCGTTCTTTGACGGTACAAAATTGATGGGCATTTCCCAGTCGTTGAACTTCACGCGATCACTCACATGATGGGGGCGATTGTTGTCGGCATGTACTTCATGGCAGGTCCTGCACGTCCTGCCTTTCGAGCGCTTGTTCACGTGCACGAAGTGGAGGTTCTTTTTGTCGTCCCGAAAATCGGTTTTTTCATCTGTTATCCGCTTGGTGAACGCGGCCTTGTCATGACAGGTGAAACAGAGCGCGTACTTGCCGTCTGAGTAAGATGTGTAAAATTCAGGAGGATAGTACTTGACCAGCAGGCGCCAGTAATCCGACCCATGCGGGTTATGGCAGGAAGCACAGTTGTTCTCCCGCACCGGGCCGTGCCCGTTCTTATGCTTCTCCAAAAACGCCTTCATGTTCTTGACCGCCCCTGTTTTCGTTCGACGCACGGCGTCGTGGCACCCGAGGCAGAGGGCCCTCTGCTGCTTCACGAGCAGTTTTGGCTGGTCGGCAGCATGCACATCATGGCAGGTCAGGCACTGTTTTTTGCCGGTCATGGGACTGTGCTTGGTGACCGCCCGCTGTCCGAGCGAGACTTCGTTCGGGTGGCAATTAGCGCAGAGCGCAGGCACCGAAGCGCTGAGCATGGCGGAATTTCCCGAGCCGTGGGGATTATGGCACATGACACAGGACTGCTTCACCGGAAGGTGTGCAACCTTGCGCTTCTTGAGATGCTCCTGTTTGTCTGAATGACACATGAAACAAAGGGAATTCCCTTCCTGCATCAGCATCTTCGGATGATCTCCCTGGTGTGCGTCATGACAGGTGGAACAGCCCATGGAAAGGACCGGAGGGTGCATAACCTTGTGCTTTACGAGACTGTCGGGATGGCACTGAAAACAGATTTTCGGCGACGGCTCTTTCAGCATGCCTTTGTTCGGCGACTGGTGCGGGTTGTGACAGAAGGTACAGTTTCCGCCCTTGATCGGCCCATGGACAACCTTCTTTTTATTATTCCTATCATGGCACATATAACAGAGATCGGCTCCCTGCTGTGCCAGGGTAATCGTGAGGTTGCGCGGATGCTTGGTCTTTTTTTTCGGATCAGCTACGGCATTATGGCACGCCGTACACATGCCTGCTTTCACCGGATTGTGTACTGCCTTTGCCTTACCCATACCGGAATGGCATTTACGACTCACGCAGGAATCTGTCTTGGCAGCTGACTCAGCCCCGGACGTCGCGAGTATTATTCCGCTGAAAAGAGTGAGGAAGAGCAGACATATCGACAGGCGGATGCTGTGGTTTTTCATAACAGGCGACTCCATGATGTGCGTAAAATTATAATGTTAAATACTTTTACATGTTGCAATAACCATGCCCCCAGTACGCAAGACCCGGCCTCCATAACAACTTGAATTACAAAGGAATATATGCCGTCATGCATCCGGTGCGGCGTTACGCCTGAGCATATACGCTCACGAGGTGTTCATAACCGCTCTACTGGATGCCACCGTATTGCTGTCCAGCGAGTTTTCGACCTCACCACAGGCCCGTTTCCCACGAATGCGGTGCGAGCAATGCTCTAGATAATCCCGAAGCGCTTCATCCTTCTCCTGAAGGCGTCCCTCGGCATCCTCAGGAGCTGGGCGGCCCGGGTCTGGTTCCCGCTGCTCATCTCCAGTGCCTTCTTGACAAGCGCATGCTCCATGTCCTCTATAGACAGACCGTGCTCGGGAATAACAAATCCATCGAGTGACACCGGCATGCCCGTTGCCGATTCCTGCCTGACTTCAAGAATCTCCTGGGGGAGGTGCTCAGGGAGAAACTCATTTTCAATATCGAGGATCATCGCCCGCTCTATCGCATTCTTCAGCTCCCGTACATTGCCGGGCCAGTGATAGGCGAGCAGTATCTCTTCCGCCTCAGGGGAGATGCCGCCCACGTTTTTATGGCACTCGCGATTGAAATGATCGATGAAACTCAGGGCAAGCTGAAGGATATCCTGTCCTCGTGTCCGGAGCGGGGGGAGGTTTATCGGCACGACCTGGAGCCGGTAGTAGAGATCCTTTCTGAACCGACCTTCATCCATGGCCTTCGCAAGTTCCTGATTCGTCGCGGAAATAAGCCTTACATCGACCTTGATGTCCTTGACGCCGCCGATACGCCTGAAGGTCTTGTCCTCGAGCATGCGGAGAAGCTTGGCCTGCATGCTCATGTCCATATCTCCGATTTCGTCGAGAAACACGGTGCCGCCGTCGGCCAGCTCAAAGAGACCTTTTTTGGCGGTCTTGGCGTCGGTAAACGCGCCCTTCTCGTGCCCCATGAGCTCGCTTTCAAGGAGATTGACGGGAAGGGCCGCGCAGTTGATCGCCATAAACGGTTTATCGATCCGCGCGCTCGATGCATGAATCGCCTTGGCAACCAGCTCCTTGCCGGTCCCGCTTTCACCCTGGATCAGGACCGTCGTGGCGTCACTCTTCGCAATCTTGAGGATAAGGTCCTTCACCTTGACGATCTCGTCGCTTTCTCCGGTAATGCTTCCCACCTTTCCTTTGCACTCCTGGCGGAGTTGTTGCACCTGACTCCGGAGGGAACTGGTCTCCAGCGCCTTCCGAATCACAAAGGTAATTTCCTCGAGATTAAAGGGCTTGCTGATATAGTCATGGACGCCGAGCTTCATGGCCTTTACCGCTGTTTCTACCATGCCGTACGCCGTAATCATGATTACGAGATGGCCCTGTTCAGGGATATTCAACTTCTCAAGCATCTCGAGGCCGCTCATATCCGGCAGTTTGTTGTCGAGGAGTATCAGGTCCGGAGGGTCTTCACTGAGAAGCTCCATCCCCTTCTCCGCCGAATCAGCGGTAGACACCTCGTAGCCCTCCTTCACCAGGTGCTGCTCGAGCGTCCACCTGATCAGTTTTTCGTCGTCAACAACAAGTATCTTCTTCGACATGACCATGGGCTCCTTATTCTGGTGCCTCGTTCTCCGGGCAGGGGAAACTGACGGTAAAACTGGCGCCTTTCGCCGCAGGATTCGATACGCTTATCTCGCCGCCGTGCTGCTCGATGATTCTCTGCGTTATCGACAGCCCCAGCCCGGTCCCCTGCTGTCGTGTTGTAAAAAAAGGGCTGAAAATCCTGTTTGTGTTCTCACTATAGACTCCCGTGCCGGTGTCGGTAAGGATGACCTGTACCAATCCAGGCGCCTCTTCGTCAGATTCTTCTGACCTCGTTTCCACGGTAAATCGACCTCCCTCCGGCATGGCCTGAATCGCGTTGAGTGCGATATTCAGAAATGCCTGCTGTACCAAGTCCGGGTCGAGGGACAGCCAGGGGATGCCGGCTTCCAACTTTCTCTCCGTGACAATGGAATATTTTGCAAACTGCGGCGCGAGGAAATCGAAAAGCTTTCCAATAAGCTCATTGAGGTCGACGAGCGACATTTTTGGTTCCGGCGGACGGGCGAAGGAAAGCAGATTGCGCACTGCCTTGTCCATCCGTTCAATCTGTGACAGCACTTCATCGAGGACCGCCCTCATTTGATCACCCTGAGGCAAGTCTTTTTTGAGAACCTGGATAACGCCTGCCACGCCGGCAAGAGGGTTTTTTATTTCGTGGGCGATGCCCGCGGCCATCTCGCCGATCGATGCAAGCCGGTCAGCCCGCTTCATCTGTTCATAGTGATATCGCTCCACCCGGCGCCTTGCGCGTTCGAGCTTCGACAGGAGGGAGTTAAA
>DMKB01000241.1:13968-16804 GCA_003454665.1 Nitrospiraceae bacterium
GGTCTCGCCGAGCCTGCCGATATCGTCGGTGCTTTTTACCGTCACCCGCGCCTCAAGACCCCGCTCCGCACGCTCCATGGTGGTAATGAGGTCCTGGATGGGGTTCGTAACGAACCTGGTCAGGAACATCGAGAGCGAAACGGCAAGTACGGCCGTAATGCCGAAGGCCCAGAGGAACATGGTATCGCTCAGTTCACCGACCTTCTGCTGGGTCTGTCCCATGGACACATCCACCGCCAGGATGCCGTTCAGCTTCACCACGGAACCATGACAGTATTGGCAGGGTGCGGCGTTTTCGATCGGAAAGAGAACGGAAAAGATGCCTTCACGCCTCCGTTTGATCGGCTTGCTGAACTTGTTTGCCAGATACCATTTCTGCGTGACGGCGTCGACGGACCTGCCGATCATCCAGCGCTTGGAGGACTTCAGTACCACGCCGTTGGGGCTGAATATTTTCAGTTCAACAATATTGTGGTATCCCCCGATCGTCTCCAGAATATTCTGCACTTCCTTGCTCTTGCCTTCGAGCATGGCGTGGGCAAGGCTTTTTTTGATCGTATTCGATACGATAAGTACGTTATCTTCGAGGGCCTCCTCCATCTGCGAACGCTGGAAGCCGATATTAATCCACGTTCCGACACCGATCGTCAGCGCAAGAATCACGGAGACGGAAATAATGATCTTACTCTTGAGGCTTGAGACGATCCTCACCGGCTCATCACCTTCCCCTGAAGGTCCCGGAGGCTCCCGATGTCCTGGTCCGTCATGAAGGCTTCGATGCCGTCAAGGACCTCGAGGGTGGCGCGGGGATTCACGAAGTTCGCGGTGCCCACGGCGACGGCCGTTGCGCCGGCGAGGATAAACTCAAGGGCGTCCTCTGCCGTCACGATACCGCCCATACCGATAATCGGCAAGGAAACCGACTGCGCCATTTGCCATACCATGCGCACGGCCACCGGCCTGATCGCCGGACCGGAAAGCCCGCCGGTACTGTTCGCCAGTCGCGGTTTTCTCGTCCGGACATCAATGGCCATACCGAGGAGGGTATTGATGAGCGACAGGCCGTCACAACCGGCATCACGCGCAGCCGTGCCGAACCGGGTGATATCAGTCACATTCGGCGACAACTTGGCAATGAGGGGAAGGCGCGTGACTTTGCGGACGGCTCCCAGAAGGTCCGACGTGGCCTGCAAGTCCGTACCGAACACCATGCCCCCTGCCTTCACGTTCGGACAGGAAATATTAACCTCTATCCCGGACACCCCTTCTGCATCGTCGAGCCGCTCAGCCACGGAGACATACTCATCGGGACTATACCCGAATATATTCACGATAACGGCAGTGTCGAAGGTGCGGAGAAAGGGAAGTCTTTCCTTGAGGAATACCTCGACCCCGGGATTCTCGAGACCGATGGCGTTGAGCATGCCTGAAGGCGTTTCCCATATCCGGGGGGGAGGATTGCCCGGAAGCGGGTTGAGCGATATTCCTTTGACGATCACTCCACCGAGCCGGTTCAGGTCGACAAACTCAGCATACTCCTCGCCGTACCCGAAGGTACCCGATGCAGTGAGTACGGGATTCTTGAGTTTGATGCCCCCACAATCGACTGAAAGATCGGGCTGTTTTTTCTTTTCTCCCGTCATATACTCCTGTCTCCGGCCGTTCCTTGCCCTGCTTGAGCTGCCTCAACTACCAGGCAATCTCTTCAGCCTCAAACACCGGCCCTTCCTTGCACACCCGCAGATAGCCGCCCGCTCTTCGACGGACGGAACAGCCCATGCATGCGCCGAGCCCGCAGGCCATGCGCTCTTCCATAGAAACAAAACAGGGGATCGAGCATTCCGCGGCCACCGTGCTTACCGACTTGAGCATGGGTGTCGGGCCGCAGGCATAGATCTTCGCCTTTACGGAACGGTCGGGCAATGAACAATAGGGGGCAAAAAGATCCGTGATTAACCCTTTTTTCCCTGCGCTTCCATCCTCCGTCGTAATATGGAGTGCCGATGCCTGTTCTTTGAAGCTCCTGAGGATACCGGCGGGCGGCAACTCGCTCCTGTCTCTGGCGCCGATGAATATCACCGATCGATATTTCTGTTTCTTTAGTGCTTTCGCAAGGAGATGAAGAGGGGGAAAACCGCTGCCGCCGGTAACGAGTATCGGCTGTATCCCCTTTTCAGGCATCGGGAAACCCCTGCCGAGAGGTCCGAGCATATCGAGGGTCCGCCCCGGTCTCGTACGGCTCAACAACATGGTTCCCCTGCCGACAACGCGATAAAAAATCTCTATGCTTGTCCTGGTAAGAACGGAAGAAATTCCGAAGGGACGGGCGAGGAGGGGGTCGATGGTGTCCGTGACCCTGAGCATGACAAATTGTCCCGGGAGCGGCAGGGAGACCGTTCCCGGTATTTTCAGTACAAGGCGGTAGTACTGCCTGCCGGCGGCTGTATGGCTGAGAATCGTGGCATTGCACAGCCTAGGTGAAGGCAATCTCGATCTCCTGTATTTCATACTCGACGGTCTTGGCAGGCGTCTTTATGGTTACCACATCGGACACCTTATGGCCGATGAGCGCCTTCCCCACCGGGGATTGCACCGATATCTTCCCTTTTTTAATATCGGCCTCGTCCTGCCCCACGAGCGTATACGTCCTGGTCTCTCCCGAATCCGTATCCTCGAGCGTAACCGTGGTGCCGAAAACAACTTTCTCGTTCGACAACCTCGAGGGATCGATAACCTGGGCGTGCGCAAGCTTGTGCTCGAGTTCCCGCTTCTTGGCGTCGAGGAATCCCTGGCGCTCCTTGGCCGCATGATACTCGGCGTTCTCCGAAAGATCGCC
>DMKB01000124.1 GCA_003454665.1 Nitrospiraceae bacterium
AAAAAACGGAGTATGACTACCGTTTCAAGGCGAAGAACGGAAACGTGTACTGCACGGAACTGGTGCATGAATGCTATAATAAATTGTTTCAGAATGACTTTGAGGACGTGGCAGGGAATACCATCCTTACCCCTGACGGAATCAGGAAGAGCGACAAAGTAGAGTTGGCTATCGAAGTGAAGCATTAAGCCTATCACGCCGTGGCGCAGGAGTGCCAGGGCAATACCGCGAATCAATCCAATCGAATGGGGGATTCATACGCTGTCGTCCAAGCTGATAACGTGACCCCGTTCCATGACGCACAATAGCTTCCGCGAATCGCACTGAAAAGGAACAGGAACGATCACATGCGCCAACTCCGCGATAATCAGGGCTGTTATGTCTGTGGGACGAGCAATCCATCTGGCCTCGGCGTCATATTCCACGTTGACAACGAGTCAAGAACCATCCAGGGCCGGTTCACCCCTTCCCCGGCATACCAGGGTTTCGAGGGTATCATCCATGGCGGCATTCTTTCCACCCTCCTCGACGAAGCCATGGTAAAACTGGCATTCAGCCTCGGCATTCCCGCCGTGTCAGTGGAAATTACCGTTTCCTTTAAATCACCTGCAGCTCCGGGTGATGAGCTCACGATCACGGGCCGCCTCAATCAGGAGCATCGGCGGCTGATCGAGGCGGAAGCCAAAATAAAGCACAATGCAGTCCTCATTGCCGAAGCAAAGGGCAAGCTGCTGAAAGTATAATTCAGTGAATCAGGAGACAGAAGTCAGGAGTCAGTAGACAGCAAACCGTAGGCAGTAAACAGGAGACAGATTGCAAGTTGAACGCTACAGAAATACCATCCTTTCCTCCTGACTCCTGGCTACTGACTTCTGTATTCTAACGACGAACCATGCCCATACCCAGCAAACAGCTCATCTCGCGCATCAAAGCCAAAATCGGCAGGCCCATGCTGATCAAGGAGTTGATCCGACAGCTCAAGCTCACCGCAGCAGAGCGCCCGCTCCTCAAACGCACGCTCTCCGAACTCGTGCTTGCCGGCGAAATCATCAAGACACGGGGTAACCGCTACGGCCTCGCCGAAAAAATGGACCTCGAGACCGGGACATTCCAGGCTCATCCGAGCGGCTTCGGGTTCGTCATTCCAGATAAAAAGAACGTTTCTGATATTTATATTTCCGCACGAAGCCGACTGGATGCCATGGACCGCGACCGGGTCGTGGTGCGCGTATCGGAACAGCGGGGCAGGAAAAAGGCAACCGGGAAGCGCGAAGGTACGGTTGTGCGCATTCTCCAGAGAGCCCATGTAAAAATGGTCGGTACCTATGAGTTATCCGAAACACAGCCTGCTGAATTCGGGTTCGTCGTCTCCTCAAATCCGAGGATTACCCAGGACCTGTTCATCAGCCATGAAAACAGGGGCGCCGCACAGCATGGCGATATCGTCTCCGCAGAGATCGTTTCGTACCCGATGCGGGGGAGGCCGCCTCAGGGCAGAATCACCCGTGTCATCGGGAAACCCGGTCAGGCCGGCATCGAAGCGGAGTTGATCATCGATGAATATGATCTCCCCACCGACTTTTCCACCGGTGCCACCGAGGAGGCATCGAACATTCCGCAGGAGGTCCCTTCTGCCATGGGCAGGGCCAGACGGGATCTCAGAAACCTGCCGAGCGTTACCATCGACGGCGAAACAGCAAAAGATTTTGATGATGCTATCTCCATCGAGCGACTAAAGAGTGGATACCGACTCTGGGTCCACATCGCTGACGTTGCCCAGTATGTCCGTGAAGGGACCTTCCTTGACGACGAGGCGTACCAGCGCGGCACGAGCGTGTATCTGCCTGATCGGGCCATCCCCATGCTGCCCACGCCGCTCTCGAACGGCATATGCAGTCTGAATCCGGGCGTGGACCGGTTAACGCTTACCGTGGAGATGTCTATCGGGAAGAACGGCAGTATCCTGAACTATGACATCTACGAGAGCCTCATCAAGAGCAAAAAACGCATGACCTATACCGAGGTCCGCGAGATCATCGTGGACAAAGACCCCGTCCGGAGAAAGGGCAACCCCGGCCTGGTCGAACTCTTTGAACTCATGGAAGAACTCATGGAAGTACTTCGTGCCCGCCGGGCGAAACGCGGTAGTATCGATTTTGACCTGCCGGAGCCCCAGATCGTCCTCGACCTCCAGGGGCGCATCAGCGACATTATACGGGCCGAGAGAAACAAGGCGCATCAGATCGTAGAAGAATTCATGCTCGTGGCGAACGAAACCGTGGCCGGCCACATCGAAAAAAAGAACATTCCCTTTCTCTACCGCATCCATGAAGAACCCGACGAGGACAAAGCGGCTGAACTCGTCGATTTTCTTTCTGCACTGGGTGTCCAGATTCCACCGGGAAAAGGGCTGAAGCCGGCCCATCTCAGAAAAGTGATCGCGCAGGTAAAAGATACTCCTGAAGAAGCGCTGGTGAATACCGTCCTGCTCCGGTCCATGAAGCAGGCCAGGTACGCGACGGAAAACCTTGGGCACTTCGGCCTTGCGGCAAAAACATACACCCACTTCACCTCGCCGATCAGGCGGTATCCCGATCTCATTGTCCACCGGATAGTGAAATCAGGATTACACAAAAAGACCAAATCCGGCATGGACGCCGAACATCTGGCCGAGGTTCTTCCGGGTATTACCGCTCATTGTTCACAGCGGGAACGCACCGCCATGGAGGCGGAGCGGGATGTGATCACGATGCTGAAGCTCCAGTTCATGAAAGATAAACTCGGGAAAACCTATGACGGGATCATTACGGGCGTAACCCAGTTCGGATTATTCGTGCAGCTGAGCGGACTGTTCGTCGAAGGACTGGTCCATATCTCGACACTTGCTGACGACTACTACCACCTCATCGAAAAAAAGCACTGTCTCCTGGGCGAGCGAACAAAACGCGTCTTCCGCCTCGGCGACACCGTACGCGTCAGCATTGACCGGGTCGACCGTGAGCGGAAGCGAATAGACTTTTCACTGGTGAAAAAATAATACGAAGATGTATCGCGGCGCACCGCTGCAATCCCGCCCAGGAAATTCTCTACAACAAAATCTTCGTCTCCCGGTCCTCTTCACTCAGCCCCTCACTATAGGAAGCAATGGCGTGCGGATTGTCTCGGTCATAGGTGCGCGCGTAGGGATTCGCCAGAAGAAGCTCCCGGGCGCGAAGTACCATGGTGCGGTCGCTCAATGCTATGTTCTTCACGTGTATTCCCTTTCTGCCTATGGTAAACACTCTGAACGCACAGGGATAGCTGACAATAGCGGGGTCGGACACGAAGGTTATCCTCCCCACCGTTTCCACGCGAGAGGAATGATGATGGCCTGATATCACGAGCCGTACATTCCGATGACGCGCGAGCAGTTTTTTTACCTTGTCATGGTTTTTTACCATCCAGAGAGACCATTCCGGAGTTAGATCCTTCGGTGTCGTCGGATGCAGGAGCTGGTGCGTTGCCACGATGATGAGCTTTTTCCCCCTGTTTGCTTCAAGTTCCCGCTTGAGCCAGCGAAGGCGGCCCGGAAAGGCCTCTCCCTGCGGTTGTCCGTCCATGGTCACGTCGAATCCTATGAAGCGAACGCCCCGAACAGGATTGAAAGCCCATGACGACCTGCCCGGTCGTAGTCCCCTGCCCTTCCATATCCGCAGATATTCATCTCTCCCGAGCGTGGACGAGCCCGGTATTGGAGAGACTTCTGTATTCCCCAGCAGAACGTAGTAGGGAACATCGAGTTGCGCGACCCATCTCCGAAATACCTTCAGGGATTCCCGGTCATGGGGACCGGCATGTATCTGGTCGCCGCCGAACACAATGAAATCCAGCTTCGGCAGCCTTCCGACCTGGCGGAGCGCATCAATAAAGAGAGCAACGCTTTTTTTGCGGTGCTGCCAGGAATTTGTTCCGTCCACATCGAGATGGAGGTCGGTAATATGGGCAAAACTGAATCCCGGCACCGTTGCCGCGTCAGCGAAGGGAATGAACAGTTGACCCAGGGCAGAGAGACCACAGGCGCTGACGCCGGCGACGGCAATCCCTTTTATGAATTCACGCCTCTTCACTCTGAAAAGGTGACATATTCCCGTCTGTCTGTCAAGGGTCGGCATGAGGCATGAAGTCGGGCAGGGAGAGCGGGTTGTGCCGGAGAAGGGGGAAGGCAGGCACACGACAAGGTGCTAGGTCATGGTCTGCGGAGTGAGCGTACCATCGGTCATTCGCAATACCCGGTCAGCACGAACAGCGAGCTTATCGTTATGTGTCACGATAACGAAGGTAACGCCTTTTTTTCTGTTGATGTCCTTCAAGAGATCGTGGATGTTCTCGCCGGTATGGGAATCAAGGTTTCCCGTAGGTTCATCGGCCAGGACAACGTCGGGATTGACGACAAGGGCCCGGGCAACAGCCACGCGCTGTTGCTCTCCGCCTGAAAGCTCTCCGGGCCGGTGATGGAGACGTCTGCCAAGACCGACCTCGTCCAGCAGTACGGTCGCGGCTTCTGCCGCCTCTTCCCTGTCGACGCGACGGATGAGGGCGGGCATCATGACATTCTCCAAAGCGGTGAATTCCGGAAGCAGATGATGAAACTGGAACACAAAGCCGACCCGTTCGTTCCGAAAGCGCGCAATACCGTCGTTGCTCAGCGAATAGACGTCCAGATCGCCGTACAGGACCTTTCCTTCACTCGGTCTTTCCAGACCGCCGATAATGTGGAGAAGCGTGCTTTTCCCCACACCGGAAGCGCCCACCACGGCAAGCATCTCGCCCATCCGGATGTCGAGGTCAATGCCGTCGATAACATGGAGCGCCTCCGCGCCGCTCTGGAACGTTTTTCGAAGCTGCGTTATTTGAATACGGTTCTGTGCGATTGTGTGCTCCCTACTTGTCCCGCTTCTTCAGTTTTTCCACGGTCTTCTCCCGCACATCTTCGGCCGTATCTTCGATGTCCTCTTTTACATCTTCAGCCTTGTCGCCCATACCACGCAGCCATTTCCCTGCAGAATCTAGGAGATCGCCGCCGCCCACAAGAATGAAACCGAGGATCAACACGGCAATAAACACAAGAGTCATGATAAATCGCTTCAGTCTGCCAATCAGCATATGCACCTCCTCGAAAAATGTACTTTTTCACCGCGCCTTCATGTTCATCGATGTCGGAAAGTACGCGATGGTCGTTACGCGCCATGATTACCGATCATGGTCCGGGATTGCCGCCCTTATTCGTATCGCAGAACCTCAACGGCGTCCTCCCCTGCTGCCTTCCACGAGGGATAGAGTGTCGCTAAAAAACTGATCCCAAGGGCCGTAAACGAGATAAACAGGACATCCCATCCGTTTATGGAAAAGGGCAGATGGCTCAGCTGATAAACGTCTTCAGGCAGTGGAAGCGCTTCACTCAGCAGCGTCACCAGGCCGTATCCCGCGAAAGACCCCACGAGGGTGCCGCCGACGCCGATAATGAGCCCGGCAAACATGAATATTTTCATGATGCTGCCGTTGGTAGCTCCCATGGACTTCAGGATGGCGACTTCACGGCTTTTTTCCATCACGAGCATGGTGAGGGTCCCGATGATATTGAACGATGCGACCACGATAAAAAGAATTACAAGCATCAGCATCAAAATCTTCTCGAGCTTGAGCGCGGAAAAAAAGTTCTTGTTAATTTCCATCCAGGTCTGGGTATAGTAGAGAAAACCGATTGTTTCGATGATGGATGCAGCGATCTCATCGGCCCGATACACATCGTCAACGCGGACCTGGATCCCCGTAATGCGTCCTGACATGCCGAAAAATTTCTGGGCGGAAGCGAGCGAGGTATAAACAAAACTGGTATTGTAATCGTACATTCCCGCGTCGAATACGCCGACGAGTTCGAATTTCCGCATTTTGGGGATCATTCCGAGAGCGGATTCCTCTCCGATCGGATTCACCAGGGTGACCGTGTCACCGATATTGGCGCCGAACCTTCGGGCTAGTTCCTTGCCGATGACGATACCGGGCCGCGATCGGCCGGTACCGCGAAGATCAAGGATGTCTCCCTCGATGATGTTCTTCTTGACGCCCGTGACCTTGCCTTCTGTCCGGGGGTCGATGCCCCGCACGTAGACGCCCTGCATGCGATCGTTGGCCGTCAGCATCCCCTGATTAAACGTAAACGGCGTGGTAGCCTCTACGCGCGGTATTTTTTCTATTGTTTGCTGCAGCGCTGCTTGATTTTTTACACTGATCCCTGTTGACTGCAGGACCATTACATGGGGGATGGCGGAGAGGATCTTGTCTTTGAAATGGTTCTGAAATCCCGTCATACCAGCAAGCATGACAATGGACACGATCACCACGAGCATCACGCCAACAAGGGAAATAACGGTGTACAGCGACAGCGTACCGTAGCGCTTTTTTGTTTTGAGGTAGCGGAGGCTGACGAATATTTCGTAAGGAAGTTTCATAGTAAATACTTTTTAGCCACAGAGAGCATCCCGCTTTGCGGGACAGGCCCGATCACCGAGAAAGATATAACTTTCTTTCAAACAACCCCAAAAAAACGCAAATAAAAAATATCTCTTTTCTTCTGGCGAATGTTGCGATCATGGCGTTACGCAAATAAATTAAATAATTTCCTTTCAGTACTTCTCGGAGGTCTCTGTGCCCTCTGTGGCAAAACTGCCTTCTACGCCTTTTCCTTCTTCATCTGCGGAAACAGAATCACATCCCTAATCGAGCTTGAACCGGTAAGCAGCATCACCAGACGGTCGATGCCGATACCCTCTCCCGCCGCAGGCGGCATGCCGTATTCCAGAGCACGAACAAAGTCCGCGTCCATCTGGTGGGCTTCCTCGTCCCCTGCCTCTCGCTCCGCGAGTTGCTTCATGAACCGCTCTTTCTGGTCCACCGGGTCGTTCAGCTCGGAAAAAGCGTTTGCCAGCTCCTTGCCTCCCACGAACAACTCGAACCGCTCCACAATGTCAGGATTATCTTCCCGCTTCTTCGACAGCGGCGAGATATCGGTAGGATAGTCCGTAATGAAGGTAGGCTGAACAATGTTCGGCTCAACGAGCGCCTCGAACAGTTCGTTCAGGAGCTTGCCGAGGGGCTCACCACCCTTCAGGTTCGCACCAAGCTTCTTCGCATGGGCCCTGGCCTTGTCCTCATTGGTGAGAACATCATCGGAAACGCCTGCTTCCCGCAGGGAATCAATGAAGCTGAGCCGTTTCCACGGCGGCGCGAGGCTGATGGACATGCCTTCATAGGTTATCTCCGTCGTTCCGATGACTTCTCTGGCAACAGAGCTGATCAACTCCTCCGTCATGTCCATCAGGTCCCGGTAGTCGGCATAGGCAGTATAAAATTCGAGCATGGTGAATTCCGGATTATGCCACGTCGAGATACCCTCATTCCGGAAATTCCGGTTGATCTCGAAGACCCGCTCAAAACCGCCGACCAGGAGTCGCTTGAGGTACAGCTCCGGCGCTATTCGCAGGAACAGGTCCATGCCCAGGGCATTGTGGTGCGTCTTGAAGGGCTTGGCCGCGGCGCCTCCGGGGATGGTCTGCATCATGGGCGTCTCGACTTCAAGGTATTCCCGCGAAGCAAGGAATGCCCGAACAGCCTGGATAATGCGGGTACGAAGGAGAAATACCTTTTTGACATCAGGATTTACGATGAGGTCCACGTACCGCTGGCGGTAGCGGATCTCCGTATCCGTCAGTCCATGCCACTTCTCCGGCAAGGGCCTGAGCGATTTGGTCAGGAGCACAAAGTCCTCGACCTCAACGGTGAGCTCATCCGTCTTGGTCCGGAAAAGAAAGCCTTTTACCCCGATGAAATCGCCGATGTCGAGCTTCTTGAACAGCCCGTATCGATCTTCGCCAAGGGTATTCTTCTGGAAATAGACCTGGAGTTTGCCGGAACCGTCCTGGATGTGGGAAAAGGCGGCCTTGCCGAAGCTGCGCATGGCAATAATACGGCCGGCGAGGGAAACTTCCACGCGGTTCTTTTCGAGATCTTCCTTCGTTGCATTGTCGTACGAATCGTGGAGGTCCTGCGCTCTCGATGTCGCCTCGTATCTGCCGGAGTAGGGATTGATCCCCTTTCCCCTGATCTCGTCGAGTTTCTTGAACCGCTGCTGTATCAGCTCGTTGTAGTCAGGCATCGGTTTTTCTTTGATATTCTTCTCTGACATTAGTCGTATACAATACCGTAAATTTCGTGGGGGGTCAATAAGATAATCAATACAAACAAAATAAATACCATGGGATGCGGATGAACACAGATGAAGATCTTTGAGAAGTAATTCCTTCACTATTTTTTCTTGATCTGCTCTTTCCGCGTCGCCTAACCCCGCCAGGGCGGGATTGGCAATCCGTGTCCCAAAAAAAAGGCATTTAATTTAGCCGCAGATTTTCGCAGATCTACGCAGATTTAAAATACACTTTCAGCTCTGACTTCTTCTTCATCAGCCTTTTCTACGTCGCCTAATCACGCCCTGGTGGGATTGGTCATCCGCGTTCCGTTAAATTTTACTTTTTTTATTTCAATTCTTTAATCCGCTTTTTCCGCGTCGCCTAAGAGCGCC
>DMKB01000334.1 GCA_003454665.1 Nitrospiraceae bacterium
CCCTCTCCTGGATCAAGCAGATCAAGCTGGAAAACCCTTCGGGAACACTCGGCGTCATCGGACGGATGGCCCTGGAAGTTCTCTTCTTCCGGTCGCTCTTCAGGAACCTCAAGACGCAGCTCAAAGACGGACCCCATATTGCCTATGGAGAGGCAAAATGGCTCTGGATGGCGGGGCTGGCATTCCACTGGTCCTTCCTTATCATTCTGGTGCGCCATCTCCGGTTTTTCATGGAAAAGACGCCTGTGCCGATCCAGATGATCGAGGGCCTCGACAGTTTTCTCCAGCTCGGGGCGCCGCTCCTGTACATGACGGACGCAGTGCTGCTGCTGGCCGTGACGTACCTGTTCCTGCGGCGCGTGGGCATTCCCCAGGTCCGGTATATTTCCCTCGTCAACGACTACTTTCCTCTTTTTCTGATCCTGGGTATTGCCGTTACCGGCGTGCTCATGCGGTATTTCTTCAAGGTGGACGTGGTGAGCGTGAAAATACTTGCCATGTCTCTGATCAGCTTGACACCGGCCATTCCCGAGCAGGAGATCGGCGCGCTGTTCTATACGCACCTGTTTCTTCTGAGCGTGTTGTTTGCCTACTTCCCGCTGAGCAAACTGATGCACATGGGCGGCGTCTTCCTCAGTCCCACGAGGAACATGGCGAGCAACAACCGCGCGGTGCGGCACGTCAACCCCTGGGACTACCCGGTCCATGTCCATACCTATGCGGAATACGAGGATGATTTCAGGGAGAAAATGAAAGGCGCCGGTCTTCCGGTGGAAAAGGAGTAATCATGGCGAACTTACCGAAACCAGAAGAATTATCAGAGATCGATTTTACGCCGCCCAAGACCGGTTGGATGGATACTCCCGTGGAATTCAAGCCGGGCATGTTCTGCCACGGCTCGAAGCCCAAGAGCCTCCAGACCGTCGAGTTTCCGAACCCCCGGGACTGGAAACCTGCCGACGCGGACTGGAAGCTCCCGGAAAACTGGAAGGAGATCATCATCGAGGGGATTGCCGACCGGCTGAAAAAATACCGGTCATTCCGGCTCTTCATGGACATCTGTGTGCGCTGCGGCGCCTGCGCCGACAAGTGCCATTTCTTCATCGGCACGGGCGATCCCAAGAACATGCCGGTCCTCAGGGCGGAGTTGATCCGCTCGGTGTACCGGAAAGAGTTCACCAAGGCCGGCAAGATCCTCGGTAAAATTGCCGGCGGCCGGGAACTCACCCTCGACGTTCTGAAAGAGTGGTGGTACTACTTCTACCAGTGCACCGAGTGCCGCCGCTGCTCCGTCTTCTGCCCCTATGGCATCGACCAGGCAGAGATCACGATCATCGGTCGCGAGCTGCTGAATCTGCTCGGGCTGAACATCGAGTGGATTGCCGGGCCCGTGGCCAACTGCTACATGAAAGGGAACCACCTCGGCCTGGAACCCCATACCATCACGAGCAACCTCGAGTACATGCTCGACGACATCGAGACCGTGACGGGCATCAAGATCAATCCCAGCTTCAACCGGAAGGGCGCGGAGATCCTCTTCGTAACGCCCTCGGGCGACCTTTTTGCCGACCCGGGCACGTACACCGCCATGGGCTATCTCATGCTGTTTCATGAACTCGGCCTCGATTACACCTGGAGCACCTACGCCTCGGAGGGCGGGAACTTCGGGTTCTTCACCTCGAACGATATGGGCAAGCGGCTGAACTCAAAGATCTATGCGGAAGCCAAACGCCTCGGTGTCAAGTACATCATCGGCGGCGAGTGCGGCCATATGTGGCGCGTCATTCACCAGTACATGGACACCTGGAACGGTCCGGCGGACTTCCTCGAGACGCCGGTCTCGCCGATCACCGGCACGAAGTTCTCGAACGCCAAGGCGTCGAAGATGATTCACATCGCTGAGTTCACGGCCGACCTGATCAAGCACGGCAAGCTGAAGCTCGATCCCAGCAGGAATAACCACCTGAAAGTGACGTTCCACGATTCCTGCAACACGTCACGGGGCATGGGCATCCTGGAAGAGCCGAGGTACATCATCAACAGCGTCTGCAACAACTTCCAGGAGATGCCGGAAGACACCATCCGGGAGAAGACCTTCTGCTGCGGCAGCGGTTCCGGCCTGAACGCATCGGAAGACATGGACCTGAGAATGAAGGGCGGCTTCCCCCGGGCCAATGCCGTCAAGTTCGTCCACGACCACCACGGGGTGAACATGCTGGCCAACATCTGCGCCATCGACCGCGCGGTCCTTCCGCCGCTGATGGATTACTGGGTTCCGGGAGTGGGCGTCACCGGCGTCCATGAACTCGTGGCAAACGCCATGATCATGAAAGGCGAGAAGGAGCGGACGACGGACCTTCGCGGCGAGCCCCTCCCCGGGAAAGAGAAGAAGGAGGAATCCGAATGAAACTGTATAACGGCGGATTGATAATCACCGGGATTGTGGTTTTTCTGGCGCTGGCCTTCTTTCCGTTCTACTATAACATCGGGAAAGTGAATGCCAAGCCCGAGCCCAAGCTCGAACCGGCGATAAAGATGAGCGAGAAGCGATTCGGCAAAAAGCAGTGCGTCGAACCCCGGGAGTTCATGCGGCGGGAGCACATGGTGCTTCTGAATAACTGGCGGGACTCCGTGGTCCGCGACAAGAACCGGCGGTATTCGAGCGAGGCCAGCGGCAAGACCTTCAACATGAGCCTCCAGAACGAGTGTATGCAGTGCCACTCGAGCAAGAAGAACTTCTGCGATAAGTGCCATACCTACATGGCCGTGAAGCCCTTCTGCTGGGACTGTCATATCGAACCGAAGGAGAAGGAGGGGAGCAAATCATGAGCATGGACAGGAGACAATTCTTAAAGATAACGGGCATCTCCTCCATCCTGGGCCTCGGCGCGTCCGTGGCCTCGGCTACCCATCCGATATGGATGCCGGGTGTCGATCCCGATCTCGTATCGCCGAATGCACAGGCACTGACGGCGAAACGGTGGGGCATGGCCGTGGACATGACCAAGTTCCGGAGCGAGGCGGACATCAAACGCGTCGTCGAAGCGTGCCACAGCATACATAACGTTCCGGACTTCGGTAATAATCCGGACGGGACGAAAAATATCAAGGACGAGATCAAATGGATATGGAAGGCAAAGTTCAAGCAAGCCTTTCCTGAGCAGGCGACGGAGCTGAACGAGCACCTCGAGGAGGCCCCGTTCCTCGTGTTCTGCAATCACTGCGACAATCCGGCCTGTGTCCGGGTCTGCCCGACGAAGGCCACCTTCAAGCGGGATGACGGAGCAGTGATGATGGACATGCACCGCTGCATCGGATGCCGGTTCTGCATGGCTGCCTGCCCCTACGGAGCGCGCAGCTTTAACTGGCGGGATCCGCGGCCCTTCATCAAGAAAGAGAAACAGAACAGAAAATATCCCACCCGGACCAAGGGTGTGGTGGAAAAATGCACCTTTTGCACGGAGCGGCTTGCCGTGGGGCAGATGCCTGCCTGCGTGGAGAAGGCCCCCCCGGGAGGCCTGGTCTTCGGCGATCTCGACGATCCGAAGTCAGCGATCAGGCGGCTCGTCAGCACGCGCTACACCATCAGGCGCAAACCGGAGCTCGGCACCGGGCCGAACATCTACTACGTGATTGGAGGTAGGTAACCATGCTTGAAAAGGCGCTCGTTGGAAGTAAACGGTACTGGATGTGGATGGGCCTCCTGGCTGCCTTGAGCGTGGTCGGCTTCGCCTTCTATCTCAAGCAGTTCACCTACGGCCTGGGACTCACGGGCCTGAGCAGGGACGTTTCCTGGGGCCTGTACATCGGCCAGTTTACGTTCCTCGTCGGCGTGGCGGCCTCGGCCGTGATGCTCGTCATACCCTATTACCTGCACGACTTCAAGAAATTCGGGAAGATCGTGATCCTCGGTGAGTTTCTGGCCATTTCCGCCGTGCTCATGTGCATGCTCTTCATCATGGCGGACATGGGACAGCCCATGCGGTTCATGAACATTATGCTCCATCCCACGCCGGGTTCCGTCATGTTCTGGGACTTTCTCGTACTCGCCGGCTATCTCGGGTTGAATCTCCTCGTCGGCTGGGTGACCCTGGGAGCGGATAAAAAGGGCATTGCACCGCCCAAGTGGATCAAGCCCTTTATCTATCTCTCGATCCCCTGGGCCATCAGTATCCACACGGTCACGGCCTTCCTGTACGCCGGTCTTCCGGGCAGGCACTTCTGGCTCACCGCCATCATGGCGGCCCGCTTCCTGGCCTCGGCTTTTGCCGGCGGCCCGGCATTGCTGCTGATCCTGGCGCTGATCGTGCGGAAGCTGACCAAGTTCGATCCCGGCAAGGAGCCCATCCAGGCACTTGCAAAAATCGTGACCTACGCCATGTTCGCGAACGTGTTCTTCCTGGCGCTGGAGTTCTTTACCGCCTTCTACAGCGGGATTCCCGGCCATACGCACGCGTTCCACTATCTCTACCACGGCCTGGAGGGCCACACCGAGATGGTCGGCATGATGTGGACGTCGAGCATTCTCGCGGTGGTGGCGCTCACGATGCTGTTCGTGCCGCAGGTGCGCAGGAATGAGTTTACCCTGGTGATCGCCTGTGTTGCCCTGTTCATTTCCCTCTGGATCGACAAGGGCTTCGGCCTGATCATCGGCGGCTTCGTGCCGAACATGATGGAGCAGGTGCGGCCCTACTGGCCGACATTCCTCGAGACCATGGTGACCGTCGGTATCTGGGCCATCGGCCTCCTGGTCCTCACGGCCCTGTACAAGATAGCGGTATCGGTACGGGAAGAGACGGCAGGAGTCGAGATAGACCATTAAATAATCATTCGGTTCCGAGGGCCCATCGCGATCAGCGGTGGGCCCTTTTTTTATCCCGGAGCGTTCAGCAGCCTGCTTTCGTTGTGGGCAGTGAGGGTCTCGGTAAAACGCCGTTTTAACAGGAATGTTTCCAATTTATTATTGCTTTTTTACTGCTGAGCGGTTATGATACGCCCAGTTTCAACCCGCCTGTCGCAAATCAACACCCAGCGCAGAGCAGAAAGACTGACGTGTACCGGCCGTTGCCGGGGTGCGTCTCAGCGGCGGGAGCTCTATTCACATTCTTATTCAAGGAGGAACGTGCAACATGTACATGGTAACAGTTGACAATGCAAAATGCGACGGCGACGGCACCTGCGCCAATCTCTGCCCCCAGGCAGTGTTTTCCGTAGACGACGGCAAGGCCGATCCGGTGAACATGAACGAGTGCATCAACTGCCTGACCTGCGTGGAGAACTGCCCGCAGCAGGCAATTACTATTACCGAGATGTAATCACTGAACGAATTTTTTTGTCCTTACGATAGCCACGCCCCAGGCGTGGCTTTTTTTGTTCCCGGCCGCGTCGTTCCCGGGTAAACTTCCTTCCCCCAATCTTTACCCCTCAAACAGTTCTCTACCTTACCAGTCTCCCTAAAACTGTAGCGACACAGGATTGCCACCTGGAAAGGGGAGAGAAGCCTGCGGCATGTTCAATAAAGGCGCTGGGGGAGAAAAAAAGTATTTCAGCAGTGCGATTCAACATTTTTTCTTGCCTCAAAAATTGCAGCCGACACAATATATTGGTCATACTTTAATTGTATGTTATTCATTAACACATGAATAAGACCAATATTTTTTGATTCACCGTGGCGCAGAGAAGGACTGCGAACTTCGTAACAAACGGAATTATTGATATATTATGTGATACTTTGTTCTTCTGTGATCCCAAAAAAATCGTCTAATAAAATTGGGAACCAAAAACATTAAATTCTGGGTCTTGGCCATTTTGTGGTTGAAATATGTCAACTGTTATGCTATTTGTTTATTAATGCCCAAAAGTATCAATGTTGATACAAAGTATTTTTGGGCAGTCCGGCTACATTCTTGTTAAACTTGATTTTTCGAAGCATTCTTTAAACACTTCCAAGTATTTTTTTGAAGTCTGCATTGCAGGGGGAAGACATGATGGCTTTTGTATTTCGCATCCGCTCGGTATTTTTGTCTCTTTGGAAGGTCTCGATCCTTGCAGGTGCGTTCATTTTCGTTCTTAACGGCTGCGGCGGAGGGGGGGACGACACTCCACCGCCACCGGAAGGGTATAAGCTTACGGTGGCTGGCGGCACGCTGAATGACGGTACCGCTCCGAACGGCCTGGCAGTGTTGGTTACGCTCAGGGACAGCGATGGACGCGGCCCCGGCGGTGTGGCGCCCTGGTCTATAACGATCACCGGTCCTGAGGGGGTAGAATTTCCGCCTATTTGGTACGATGACGGCTCGCCCGGCAGCTATATTGCCTGGATCTGGAATGGCGTTGTCCCGAAGCCAGGCACCTATACTGCCGAAGCGACGGATGGCAGCACGGTCCGTACGGTTTCCTTTACGATCGATGAGACGCTTATCATTGACCCTCCGGTCCTTGACCTCGGGGGGGGAACCGTCTCTTGGCCCGAGGTGGCCGGTGCAGGGTCCTATTACTACCAGATTACGACAGTTACGACCAGCATAGTCACTGATGACGGTTATCTTGATGCAAGCACACTTTCCTTCGATTTGCCCGCACTGCCGGATGGCAGTTACGAAATTAATGTATATGCCCACACCAAGAACCGATTCGCCCTGATGAACGACCCTACGCCCTCACCGCTGTTGCCGTCCCAGGAGAACATTTCCGTGGCTTCGCTGCCTCTGACGGTGACTGGCAGCAGCTACAACTATTCCCTGAACGCTCGGGGCGGTGTGATGTCCTACTCTGACAATGCAGGGGGGTACGAATATGGTCTGGTGATCTGGACCTCGATCCTTCCCGGCGAAGGTGTTACGCCACCGGACCTGGACTGGACGATTACCGTTACCGGGCCGGGGATCACATCCTGGCAGTACACTTATCCTGGCTCAACAGGCCTCTTTTCACACTATCTCAATTGGGACTTTTTCACCACACCGGCAGCAGGGGTCTATACGGTGACAGCTACCTCTCCGGCCCCAGTGGAGACACTGACCGACAGCTTCACCATCGCGAACGTGACTGCCCAGCTTCCGATTACTGCGAACCTCCAGGTCACGCCTACCGCGGGCGGCGGCGCGGAAGCAAGCTGGGACCCGGTGCCGGGCGCGGCATCGTATTATGTGAATCTCTGGTATGACAATCTAGTTTCAGGAGAGTATGAGCAAATTGCCGGTGGATGGGTAACGACGCCGGCGGCAGTCATCACCGCCAGTACGATGACGCCGGGAGAGGTTTATGATCTATACGTGACGGCGTCGACCATGGACATGACGGACATGCTGGCCTCACCTCCGCCCGTTCCGGGCACGCAGGTCGACATGTCGGACAATGTTTACGACGAAGCGAGATTCGTCGCGCAGTGACGCCAGTGGCCAGAGAGGCTTGCTGTTTTCAGCAGGTTGAAGCAATGTGCTGACGTTCCTTTTTTTGGTGCCGATCGCGAGCAGTCGAAGTAAGACTGATTGAAAGAAGACCATCCTCATACCGGAGGGACAACCAATGACGACGAGACGTACGCGGCAGCTGACGGCGCTGATGAGCTTGTTTCTGCTCCTTTCCTGCGGCGGCGGGGGAGGTGGGGATGGTGGAGGAGGAGATACGGATACGCTGAGCTTTGCTGTTGCCGGGGGTGCTTCGGGTAGTTATACCGAGACCGGTTCGGTATCAGCCCCGGACGGATATGATCCGGATCTCACAGCCTATTATGACGCATCGGGATCCAATAAGACCTATATAAAAGTTTTCAAAGACTATAATGGATTCACGTGGGATGAAATGTTCACGGTCGATATCAATGGAAATGCAGCAGGAACGGTCTATGCAATAGATTCATCGACGACGCTTTCTTATCAACCTGCATCTGGCAACGATCTCTACGCACTCTCTGGGAGCATTACGGTGATAACATACGGTGCCGTAAGTGGTCGCATTACAGGGAACTTTGACGTTATGGTCTGCGATACCCCGGTTCCGACGTGAACACCCACATCGAACATGACCGGGAGTTTCAATATTACGCGAGATGCGGATATATAGTCGTGATCAGTGGATTGCAGGTTCAGCCCCGATAGTAATCGCACAACGTATGCATGTATAAACGTATGAAACGATGGACTGTACATACCGGATACCTGCTGTTCATGGTTGCCGTTCTCCTGGCGGCATCGCCCCTGTTTGCCGTGGAGTTCTCGGCGGACACGGTTATGACGAGCGGCAAGCGGACGCTGGAGAGCAAATTCTATTTTGCCGGCGACAAGTGGCGGATGGAAGAGCAGTTTCCCCAGGGCGCACGGATCACGATCTTCCGGCGGGAGAAGAAGAGCCTGATCCTCCTGTTCCCCGAGAAGAAGCGCTACATCATCCAGCCCCTGCCGGAGCCGGAATTCCAGATCATCGCCACGCGCAAACCCGGGGAGGAACTGGAGCGCATTGAGCTGGGACAGGAGAAGGTGTCGGGCCTCCTTACGACAAAGTACAGGGTTACGTACAAGGCGCGGGGCAGACTGATGAAGACCGTGGAGTGGTACTCGAAGGACCTCGACGTGGTAATAAAATCCGAATCCGGAAGCGGCAGATGGTCGCAGGAGATCAGGAACATCAAGAAGGGAAAACAGGACCAGTCCCTGTTTGAGATCCCTGGAGATTATCAGGCGCTTTCTTCAAAAGACATTGTAAAACCGAATAAACCATCAAAACGAACAAACGCGGAATAATTTTCTGAAATTGACTTGCTTTAAACGGTTTTCTTCATTTTTTGTTTGCAGTCAGGGCAGCACATCTTTTTTGCATTCAAGCAGGAGGCGTTATGGCACGGTACAGAAAAGTTCGGTTTACGGTAGCTTCAATCTCGGCATGTATCATCATCCTCGTTGCGGCGGTGGTCGTGGGTGTTTCCCCGGCCCCTGATCCGGTCAAACTCACGCCGTCCCTGGTGCGGGTGGACACGTCGAGCCTGCCGCCCGATGAGGCTGCGGCGGAGCTCGAGGCCGTCTGGCGGTTATTCGACGGTGATACGACGTCTGCCTATGCGCCGCTGCAGACCGCCCAGGTAACGATCAGCCTTCCGGAAGAGAAGAGCATCAGCCGCATCCGGACCTTTGGCGCCTCCTCCTATCACGTCAACGTTTACCTGGACAATGCCGGGAATTGGGAGCCTGTACCCTCCCTCACCGGAATTGATCTCTCGACGCTCGGCTCCTCGTGGAACAGCCTGAAAGCCACTGATCCCTTTAACGCCACCCACCTGCTGCTGG
>DMKB01000332.1 GCA_003454665.1 Nitrospiraceae bacterium
CTGTTCTACTTCCACGGCGACCATCTCGGCAGCAGCAACATGATTACCGATGCAAAGGGGGCAGTGTATCAGCACCTCGAATACTTCCCCTTTGGTGAGTCGTGGATCGAGGAAGGCGGCAGTTACGGCGGCAACACGCCGGGGTACAAGTTTACGGGCAAGGAACTCGACCCGGAAACCGGCCTGTATTACTATGGAGCGCGCTATTACGATCCTACGTTAGGTGTCTGGCTGAGCACCGATGCTGCTCTCGTCAGTTACTTACCCTATGATCCGGACCGGACTGAAGAGCTTCGCTTAATGGATGAGGATCAAAGCACGTACCGGTTGAAGCAGGAGAATCCGCTGGCCTATTGGAAGCAGATTTTGCCGGGTGACGGCGGTGTGTTCAATGCCGGCACACTCAACCTCTACGGCTATGCCCATCAGAATCCCCATGCCTATGTTGATCCGACAGGCAATGCGGCGATCATGCAGGCCTGGTCTGACAAATTTGCCAGCTCAACAGGATTGGCGAAATTTGGGTTGGCATTGCTTGCGCCCTTTGCCTATGTATCACATGTCGCGGTAAATACCGTACAACTGGTAGCGGCAACTATCGTGCAGCCCTTTGTCTGGCTGGATTATTCGTGGGCGGCGCCGAATACGGCAGCGGGCCTTGTCGCAGGCTTTGGAGCGATCCTCCTGGGCGGAGATGTTAAGCCTGAATGGGGCAAGGACGCTCGGGTCGTCGCACCGCAGTGGCTCGGTAGTTTCGGTGCTTTCTCGCTCGGCCCGGTTATTGTCGGCGATCACAATTTCGGACGGTGGACACACGAATACGGCCACACCTGGCAAAGTCGGATACTCGGGCCACTGTATATCCCAATTATCGGCGTGCCGAGCGCTATCAGCGCGGGGTTTCAGTCGCCTTCGAAACACAAAATATTCTGGACGGAAAGATGGGCAGATGCCTGGAGCAGCTGGCCATAGGACAGGGAGGAAACAGAATGAATCATTGGTATGCAAAGGGGATCGTGCTTCTCGTCACGGGTGTAATGGCATGTGGTTTGCTTACCGCCTGTGATCCGGGAGCGACCGTTCACCTCGTGCAAAAAAACAAAAAGCCATTTCTCTGCCCGAATCAAGAAGATACAAAATTCAGGTTTGTAATGATGAATAAAAACGGTGCCAAGGAAGATCATATGTTTTCCGTCAATCCGCGGGAAGGTCCTTTTTCAACAAACCCAAGCTCTGTAGAGGTTGGTATCATAGCAGGAGATATCGAAGTCACCATGATCTGGATGCAATTTACCGTGTATTGCGGAGGTTCCAAAGAACCATTCTATGTTTCGCCCAAATTAACGGAAAAAGACTTCGTGAAAGAGGGTGACCGTGATTACTATTACTACGTTGACGAGGGCACATAGCAGCGCAACGAAAATCTGCGGGGCTCGCTCTCAGCACTCACACAGTACCCACAGCAAAGCTGCGAGCAATGGGGTGAAATCTTATCTGTTGACAAAATGGCAAAGAAGCGAGCGATAGCGAACGGTGTCCAGTTTTTGGTCGGAATATTCTTTTTCTGTGTACTGGGGGCATGTGATCCGTTGTATACTCTGCATGTAACAAGAAGTGATTATAGCCATGTTGATTGCAAGGATGATGCTCAACTGTCATATACTGCAGTAATTGCATGGAAGGATGGAAGGCACGATGTGGAACGTTTTGCAACCAGCCGGACGTCGAGCGCTCTGGCAACAAAACCGGACCATCCGTTGATCAAATATATACCGGGGATGGAGCAGGATTTTTTATGGGTTCAGTTTTCCCTTTACTGCGGAATTTCCAAAAAGCCTGTTCTTGTGACGCCGAAGATAACAACAAAGGACTTTGTAAAAAAAGATGAGCGGAACTATTACTACTTTGTCGATTGAGAGCGCACGCCTCTGAACTCCGGGGCAGAAGATTATACGGTTTTCAACCGAAATTTAAAAGACCGGTTTTCCCGCGGGATTCTCCACGGGAACTTCTTAGGACAACAGCCCGGCAAGACGTGACCTTTTTGTTGCCCTGAAATTGATTTGCTTGAAACAGTTTTCTTCATTTTTTGTTTGCAGTCAGGGCAGCGCATTTTTTTTGCATTCAAGCAGGAGGCGTTATGGCACGGTACAGAAAAGTTCGGCTTACGGCAATTTCATTCCTGGCATGCACCATCACCCTCATTGCGGCCGTGGTCGTGGGTGTTTCCCCGGCTCCTGATCCGGTCAAGCTCACGCCGTCCATGGTGCGGGTGGACACGTCGAGCCTGCCGCCTGACGAGGCCCAGGCCGAGCTCGAGGCTGTCTGGCGGCTTTTCGACGGTGACACGATGACGGCCTATACGCCGCAGCAGACCGCCCAGGTCACGGTTAGCCTTTCGGAAGAAAAGGGCATCAGCCGCATCCGGACCTTTGGCGCCTCCTCCTATCACGTGAACGTTTATCTGGACAATGCCGGGAATTGGGAGCCTGTACCCTCCATCACCGGAATTGACCTCTCGACGCTCGGCTCCTCGTGGAACAGCCTGAAGCCCTCCGATCCCGTTAACGCCACCCACCTGCTGCTGGAGTTCATTCCCCAGGGCAACACAATCGCCGGCCTTCCGGAGATAGAGATCTGGGGAGAAGAGCCGGGGACGATCCAGGGGAATGCTCTGCATACATCCCTCGAAGGCATTACCACGCCCCGGGAGGCCCTTCATCGCCTGGCAGCAGGCACCCCCCATATCATCGAATTCATGGGTGCGCCGTCGGAGCTCACGGTAACGGAAGACACGGGCCAGGGTGCCTATGCCACAATCAACATCCCCATGACCCAGGACCCCGTGCTGTTCAAACGCGCCTATCTGCTGTACGACGGCTACAATATTCTTCGGCCTGTCAGCATCGGTCGCCGGATCAACTCTCTGGCCTGGACCGGCGGGTTCGCCCTGTCGCAGCCCGAAGGCACCACGCCGGCGTGGACGTCGCACCTTGAAGAGATCAATCCAGCTTGGCTCGTGCAGGGAGAAAACCGGATCGAGTTCCGCTCTCCCAACGGCACTGCCTACGTCCGGGGCCTCAGACTCATCGTCGAGACCGACAGCGGATGGAACGCCGTTTCATCTGTTTCTGATTCGGTTTTGTACGACAGAGACACGAAGACCTCCGTTGCCGTGGCAGCCTCTTCTACAGCTTCCGAAATCCAGGTAGACTTCGAACGGCCAATGGAACCCGAAATGCTGCGGCTTCACCTTCGCGGTCCCATCAACACCACGGCCGTACTCCAGTACAAAAGCGGCACAGCCTGGCAGGATGTTCAGGCGGGCTGGCAGATCGACCTCTCCACACTCCAGACCGGCTGGAACGACATCATCGTACCAACACCGCTTACGACAGAGGCACTTCGGCTTGTCGTATCTACGAGCAGCCTCAGATACAAGCCCGGCGTCAAGATCGGGGAGATCAACGAACTGCGCGTCTGCGCAAGCCCTGCCGGTCCGAAGCCGACAGATCCGCGCATTGTCGTGAGCTATCCCCGTGACGGCGAATACTTCGGCCGGATTGCCTATATCCAGGGTTTTGCCACACCGGCGAAAAACGCATCGAACACGGCGGTCTCGGTGAGCGCAGAAGGCAAGGCGGCGCCCCAGACCCCGGACGGCTCCTTCAGCCTTTCGCTTACGAAAGACGAGACCCAGTTCTCCACCCAGAATGATGACGAGGCATGGGGCCCGGTGGTGAGCTCTGCCTACGGCACAGAGCAGGCTGCGTCAAGAATCCTCGATCTCACCAAGAACACCGAGTCCCTTGCAGCTCTCGCACCCCAAAAGGAAAGCAGGGGAGACGCGCCCTTCGCGGACAACCGGGACAAGCACAGCGAAAAGGTCTCGCCGGGACAGGCCAAGAAAATCGCCTACGCAGGCGTGAGCCTCGATATCCCCGCAGGCGCCGTGGACGCCGAGACGGAGATCACCATCATTCCCCTGACGGAGGCCGAGATCGCCCGGCTGAATCCCGGCATGATCAACGTCACCTATCCGGCGGCAGGCTACCGGTTCCTGCCCCATGGCATCAAGTTCAAGAAGGCCATC
>DMKB01000191.1 GCA_003454665.1 Nitrospiraceae bacterium
GTCCTCGACTTCCAGGCTGGGCTGGCCATCATAACGATCGGGGGGAACTGCAGGCAATATAAACGGTGCGCCGGGGGGAACTGGGGCCTCGTAGACAAACAAGGCACGATTGTCATCGAACCGCGCTTTGACTACATCGGCTTGTTCAGCGAGGGACTGGCGAGCATATCACTCAACGGCAAATGGGGGTTCATAGACAAAACCGGCGCAATCGTTATAAAACCGGAGTATACCAAGGTCACGGATTTTCGGCACGGGGTGTCGTCCGTTCAGCAGGACGACATCTGGGGTTTCATCGATAAGAGCGGCGCGTTTACGCGGGGATTCCGGAGAAATCATTACACCGGGTATGTCGGCAAGCAGAGCGGGGTCTCGTGGGAACTCGCGATGGAGGTGAAAACGCTTTCCGGCACCTCGCTCTCAGATGATAGAGAAAAACCCCTTTTCCTGAAAGGGACCATGGACACCCCGACAGCGTTCACCATTACTGGCTCCGATGCCGAGTCAGCGCAGAGCGCGGGACGGTTTATCGGTACGTTCAGCCCGGACTTCAGGACCATGGGAGGAGAATGGTTTCCCCCCGGCGGGAAAAAAAACGTCCCCTTCGGGTTCCGACTGAAAGCGGAATACCGGGAGTTGGTATCTGAGAATCATAACCTCTATTTTCAATATCCTCATTTTTTGTTCAACAACCCGGGCATGCAGAAACAGGTAAACGTATTACTGCTGACACGGGTGGCCAAGGAACTTGATCGAATCGTCATGGATATCAAAAAGGGGGCCCGCGAACAAAATCTGTACGTATACGAACAATATGAGCTGGAACACATTGCCGGGAATCACATCAGCATACTCTTCATTCGTAAATATCCTGGAGGAGACCACCCCTCTCCGACGCATACTGCATTCAACCTCTGGCTGAAACCCGATACCGTCGTGCCGTTAGCGCTTCCGGACCTCTTCCAGCCGGGTGCGCTCTATGTAAAAACAATCGCTGATTTGTGCACTGCAGAAGTGAAAAAGCTCAGCGGCAGGAATATTCCGAACAACAGTACCCGCTCGCTCTTCAAAAAGAACCGCGTTGTATTCACGCTGACGCGGCAGGGGCTGCAATTCTTCTTTGCCGCCTCTGACTTCGGCCTCAAATCCGAAGAAACCTACGCGGTGGTAGTCCCCTACGCCGCCGTGGCCTCCTTCATAAATCCGGAGGGCCCGCTGACGCAGTTTGCCCGCAAGTAGTCAGAGGGCCGTTCTCTCCCTTTCCTGCCGGCCGCGCCCTTCCTCTCCTGAAGGTACTCCTATCCCCTCGTGGAACTGATGGGTCTGCGCAATATCTCTACCGGTTCAGCAGAATCAGGATTCCCGAGGACAATGCAAGCAGTGCCATAACCGTCGTGCTTCCGCGAAAGCTGATATGGAGAAGGGGCATCAGCCCCGTGAGGATAAGCCAGATGCCGAGCAAGAGCATTCCTGTTCTTTTCGTCATAGTAGTATTCACTCCTTGCGGTTAAACTGTCCGGCTGAAACGATGAGTACGGGAAGGAAAAATCATGAACCATGATGGAGAACCGTTATTGTTTTGCTATCAGAAACGATCCGAATGCTTTATCAACTTCCCCGATGTGATGGACGAGCCAATCATAGAGCTGACGCTGCATGTCGATGGCGAGGAAGGACGTCATGCCTCCCTCTGACTCGAGACGATCAACGTTCTTCTTGAAATCAACGAGGTTCCTCATGAAGGCGGTATGTTCTGATTTATGGAACTGATAGTCGGGATACTCATACCGGCTCATATAGTTTTCCTCATTGCTGAAATGTTCAAGGACGTAATCAGCCAGAAATTTCGAGGTCTCCGCAATCGCGTGAGAACCTTGCCCTTCGCTCAAGGCGATTCGCAAAAGATTGATCCTCTCGAAGAGCTCCTTGTGCTGGTCGTCTATTGCATCCACACCGACCGACAAATCCTGCGTCCAGATGAGCTGCATGGTTCTATCTCCTATTCGCTCTTGTTTTCAAAAAAGGCGGGTGGGGAACACACATGTTCTTTAAGTATACCATAGGCTGGAGGCTAGAATACGATAAAATACCGGCATCAAGAGCCCTCGGCATGAACGTCAGTTTTTTGTGGTATCGACAGGAAATTGACAACACCGTCGGTTCTGCTGCTTATGAATGCTTTTACCGGGCCATAGTCATGACGCTCGATGCTTTTCACGATACCTGAAGCCTCGGATGCCGATAGGTCCTTTGGAGAAATCGTTGAAATTTCCGGAACGAAGAATATCGGCATGCCGTCAAAATAGGTCACAAACTGATGAAAAAATTCTTCCTGGCACCTGCCGATATATCCGCCGCCGATGAGCACGCGCCTGGGATTTACTGATCTCAGAAAATGGTACAATGCAAGCATGTCCTGCCTGGCCAGGGAACCGCTGCTGGCTGACCGGGAGAAGAGATAAAGCACCGAATTTCCGGATGATGATACCCGGTTCAGGTAAGAAGTATAGGACAGGTGATGCGTCGTTCGGGAGACAGACCCGGCCGGGAGTATCAGGATCACGATCTCCCCGGCCTGTGCCTGGTCTTCGATAAATCCTGACTCACTCTCAAACTGATGCCGTAAGAGGTTGAACATCGCGTCGGAATAATTCTTTTCCGTAACGCCGTCAATGAACACGGAATAGGCCGGATGCACGAGGATGGATATATCCACCGTGCCATGCCGATGTGCAAATGCTTCCGATGTCCCTCTCGTGAGTTTCCCTATGGACAGCGTCTCGTCGGCCTGCCGGTATCGGCTCACGCTATCAGCAAACGGTACTTTCGATACCTGTTCGCGGGTGTGCGATACGCATCCAAAAAGAAACAAGCAAAATAACGCTGCAATCAGAAACGCGTTCCGATAAATACCACCGATCACTTCATGCCCCTATCTCATCAGTATCGTACGAATACTTCTTCAGTAATACAATATTTCCCCCCCGGTGTAAAGGTATTATTGCCCTGCTGTTGATCATCATGTTCTTCTGGAATATGCGCAGCCTCTTTAGATAACCGGCGAAGACACGGCTTGATACGAAGCAAGACGCATGCCCTTTTTTTGCAGGGCTGAAGGATTGTTGAGCGGCTCGCCTCTGTTACGGGCCTTGATTGCGAAGGCCCTGTTTTCGACACCGGTTTTCACGACCGTCAACCTTCCTCATGGATGAGGGAAGCTCGGTGAATCCATCGGGAATCGCGAAAAGCGTATCAGACAGTGCAGTTATGCGCCCCTTCCGCCATCGAACGACAGTCCTCCGCTTCTCATCCTCCCATTGAAGAGGATAGCCAGGCAAAACCTTCGCTTCCCAAAGAAATCCTTCATACGTTCTGCCGCACATCCTGACGCGGGCCCGGTATTTCGTTGCTGCAATCGAACCGATGCGATCATGTCCTGCTTTCTCCTTCTCAATCTTCAGCCCGGGCATGAAGAAGTGCGGGAACTGCATTCCCAGGGAATCGAGGGGAAACTCCGTGTATCGTGCGGCAGAGGGGATGAGCACCCAGAGCTTGTCAAGATCGTACCGGACAATCATGACGGACGACTTCCGGCCGCGCTGCAGTTCCATCCGGAACTTTTCGCCTTTGCTCATGATCCTGGCCGAGGACGTGTGATCGCCGACGGTCATAGTCATATCCGCCGTGTAACCGGGCACGATCTCCGCGTTCGTGTCGATCGGTGGTCCACCAGCACACGCCACGGTCAACAGGGTGAGAAAGAATGCGAATGGGAACTGTCGCATCTGTATGAACCCAAGGGAAACCATTACTGTCCTCGCGAAGAAATAATCCCCGCCTGCTTACGGCAGACGGGGATGCACGGTGTCTATTTCACCAACGTCGTCGATGACTTGTCATTGTTTGCGGAATTGATATCGCCCTCGGCGGTGACGATCGCCTCCCAGGAGACGACCGTTGAATACGACGGAGCCGTCCATCCGAAACCATACTCGATTACCACGGAATCAGACGGCGTGAGAACGTCTGCCGTGAAGCTGGCTACGACAACATCTTTCTTGTCCGTCCCCATGAGCGTAAGCACACCCGCTGCCGCATCAGTAAAATTGTTCCTCACCGTAACCAGCACGGAGACGGATGAACCGGGCGCCACCTTATTCGGTGCGGATATGCTTACCAGCTCAAGGTCTACGGTCGGCGTTGTCGGTGGCGGTGGCGGCGGTTCCGTGACATCGGGGTCGTCGTAGACGATGACGAGCCGGGCGTTGTACAGCGGCGTCGGCTTGCCCACTTCGCCCTTGATGTACAGCATGAGGTCGAAGTCCGGCGTCAGCCTGCAGTCCTCGACCGTAAACCCGTCGACGATTCCATCGTTGGCATCGAGGTACGCATTCCAGTTGCTGCTCTCCAGCAGGAGAGAAGGCATGGGAAGACCGGTCACGGGGTCCTTCATCGGAGACAGCAGGTCGATCGTCGTGGTCGTGGGGGTCGTCACCGGGTATTGCGGGATCTCCACGCCTGGAAGGTTCTGGCCGTACTTGCTCGACTTCAGACGCCACCGAGGATTGTCGCCTCCGAAAGGATCGCGGTCGAGGGAAACGTACCAGGCATTGGTGAAGTTCCCTGCTGCATCGCGCAACACCGTTCCGATGGGAAGAAATTCGCCGTCGCCGCCCTCATAGGATTCCACCGTCGAGACCCAGCTACCGTCAGCGGCAATCTCGTAGCTCGGCAGGATACCGGTTGCCATTTCGTTCTCGAAGTCCTCGGGACGGATCTGGTCGTTCGGGCTGTTCGTGACATGGTGGCTGATGATCAGTTTGGCTGATTTGACGGTATAGTTGGCTCCGGGCACTTTCCACGGATCAGGAACCGATAGCGCTGCATAAACATACACCGGTGTCGGTTCCTTGTTGGTGTTGCCCCAGTAGTACAGGATCTTACCGTCGTCCTTCAGCCGGGTGGCATAATCACCCAGCCCCAGTTCGCCTGTCAGCGGATCGACGACCGCTTCGATGAGCGGCGGCATCCACGGCGCGTTCAGGATATGGTCCATGACCACGTACTGCTCCGTTGCCGTCTTTGCCTTGAGGGCGCCGAGCCCCATGACCCATTCTCCGCCGAGGGGCCCGGCCTTCCAGTCGGCAGTCGGAGGGTCATGGACATTCATTCCGATAACCTGGCCGAGGTCGTCTGTCAGGTTCGTGACAAATCCTTCTTCGTAGACGCCGTCCATCGGCCGCGGCAGCAGGGCCGCCGGATTAAAGTCCTCGACGTTCCATCCGTAGGCCGAGTCGATCGGGTAATACGTCAGGCCATCGCCACCCTCAACAGGATTGGCCGTGTCAAGACAGTCCGTGCCGTAGACCCCCCGGTCGCACTGCACGTCGTCGATCGTAAAGATGTGAGATGTCGTGTAAGTCACATCCGCCGCCGGAACCGGTCCGGCAAGGAGAAGCGTAGCGACAAACACTGAGATAAACAGCGTGTATTGATTCATGACGTTCATGATCCCCTCCCCTTCGTTTCATGATTGAAGTTATTGTACGTCTCGCGCACAGTTGCATTTCCATTGTAGCGGTGCACCTCCTTTCTGGTGAAGTCTGCAGCATAGCCTCCGGAACAGGGCGTCAGGCCCCGTCACCGGTGCGGAATCATGTTTGAGGCCCCCCCCGATGTCTGAACATGCAGATACCCATACGTAATCATTCCGATAGAAAAAAAGGGCCCGGGAGAAGCGGGGAGCTCCTCCCGGGTCCTGGAAATACCGTATTACCTGCAGGACTTGTTCTTCGCGCATCCGGAGTCGGCGCAGTCGATGTCGCCGTCACCGTCATTGTCATGTCCGTCGGAGCAGGTTTCATCCTTGCCTTCCGGTCCGCAGTACCCTATTCCCGCACAGTCAGGATCGGCACAATCAATCGGACCATCGCCGTCATTGTCGATGCCGTCATCGCAGATCGCTTCCGTCTCCCCGGGAGGGGGCGGAATCGAGCCGTCTGCAGGCACCGGCGTGTAACGCACCGTAAAATTCCCTGGAGTCGGCCATCCGGTGTTGTCGTCCACGGTGATCCAGAAGGTAAAGCCCAGGTTGGCCGCATCTTCGATATAATCCATATACATGGGCTGCGGATCGCCGGATCCAACAGCCGCGGTAACGCTCGTATACACAACAGGGGCCAGGTCTGTCAGGCTGATGGGCTTCGGAACACCGTCAGACAGATAGGGCGCACCGGCCCCATCCAGGCCGGGTTCCGCCCGGAAGGTCACCCATTGACCGTTGCAGGTGAAGCCGTTCACATCGTCGCCAATGTGGGTCCCCACATGGACAAGGTTTACGGCGTCAGCGCAATTGGCCATCAGGACGTTGTCGGTGTTGATATCGCCGTCATCATCCCAAAAAATAGCGATAGGCACACCGGCGGTGTTGAGCCACTCGCCAAAAACATCTGAATAGGTAGCGGACACGCCATCGCTGGTGATGGTGTCCTCGGTGGCAACGAGGCCAAAGCTCATCCGCTCGAAGGGATTGAAGTACCCCGGTTCAGGGTGATACTTGTCGGCGGGCCCGGCAAGACCCTGGGCATAGAATGCTGAAAGGGTGTCTTCCTTGCTCTGGTATGATGTTGTGGGTCGTGTATAGTAACTTCCTCTCGTGTCGGAAAACCCGAGCCCGTCGCCGGCAGTTGATGGGACGAACGTGCCTTCAACGGTAAATCCCAGCTCAATAGTGAAGCCGCTCCAGCGCAGATCGGTAACGTCCGTCCATTTCTGGAGACTTCGGTAGGGCGAGAGGGGGCCCTCAATGACCGTAAAATTCACGTCAAGAGGCGCATTAACCATGTTTTTCAGTTTAAAGCGCTTGCTTGACTGCAAGGGGTCGCTGCACTGCTTGTCCGTGAAGTCGTAGGGGTTATAGCCGGTGGTCATAAGGCAATTGGTGCCATTGACATCATCGCCATTGACTACCTTCAGGCCCGGAGGCTGGACGTTCCCATGCTTCCAGGAAATTGCGCCATAGGTGGTGGTCTTTGAAGAATCCGTGTAGATGGTGCTGTAGTACGTTGAAAAGTCGACGTATGGTCCCGGCTCGGTGACCACGCTTTCCGTATTCCAGCTGTCAATAATACCTGCCGTTGCCATTCCCGCGATGGCAACAAATCCGAATACAGCGACAACCAGCAACATGCTCATTGGGTAGCGCTTCCAGCTTTTCCGTATCGTTTCCATTGGATTTATCTCCTTTCGTTTAAAGTGCTTTTTTTGGATTAGCGTCCTCTCCATGGTGTCCGTTGATTCTGCCATGCCGCAGTATCTCTCCCTTCAAGCGACTATCGCTCTTTCCGAGCTCACCTCCTTTCCAGGCAGGCTGCCATCATGCCAAAAAAAACGAACAGCCTTTCTGCAGTTTCGGCACTCGCGGACACGACAAACCTTCTCCTTCTTCAGAGAGTAATGATTGATGTCGCAAAGCACCCTATCGTGTCCGGGATGAACAAGATCGAAACATACAACAATAGACGCACATTGTTTTTTTCTCGATTACGAGCGTTTGTAAATTTTAGAAAGAATGTTCAGAGAAGAGCAAGGAGCGTGCCTGAATACGGTAATACGGTAACTACCCAATAAAACTACGCCTCACGGAAAACCGTGCTGTGTAGACAACTACCCCTCAGTGAAATAGCCGATCAGACATGGGAATTTAACCGACACATGCTAAGTTTAATGTCTTCTTAACTTTCCGACGATATGCTACCTTGACCGTGTCGTTTAGGAAAATAAGGATGTGACCGTGGAATCTTCAGAAGATGACAGCGATGAGGAGTACGGGGGGGGGTTCCTTTATTCTAAACCCAGTTTCTTCACCTGATACCGAAGCGTATCATAGCTTATCTGTAATAGCTTGGCTGCCTGTGTTTTGTTATGCCGGGCCCGTTCGAGGGCCTGGATGATGAGGCTCTTTTCTGCTGCTTCGAGGGATGTGCCTCCCTCGGGGAGGATGAACCCGTTCCCGCCCGGGGGTTCCAAAGGCGCGGCACGGGGCGCGCATATCTCCTTCGGCAGGTGCTCGGGCAGGATAATGATGCTGCTTTCGAGAACAACAATCCGCTCGATGATATTCTTCAGCTCCCGCACGTTCCCCGGCCAGGAGTGAGTTGTCAAGAGCTCCGTGGCGTTGGATGAAAATCCCTTGATCGCCTTCTTATTGTATTTCGTCGAAAAGCAGTAGAGGAAGTGCTTGGCGAGAAGCGGTATGTCTTCCCGCCGATCTCTCAGCGGCGTGATCGGGAGAGAAAACGTATTCAGCCGATAGAATAAATCCATACGAAATTCACCCTTCTCAACGGTCCCCGAAAGATCCCTGTTCGTCGTGGCGATAACGGTAACGTCGATGGGAATCTCCCCGCTCCCACCTACACGCCGGATGATGCGTTCCTCCAGCACCCGCAAGAGCTTGCTCTGGAGGTTTTGCTTCATTTCACCGATCTCGTCGAGGAGGATGGTTCCTCCCTCTGCCTGCTCAAAGAGCCCCTTCCGGTCGGACTTCGCATCGGTGAAGGCGCCCTTCTCGTAGCCGAAGAGCTCACTTTCAAGGAGGGTTTCCGGAAGGGCCGCGCAATTGATGCTGACAAACGGTGCATACTCCGCTCCGGTGTGCAGCAGCCGATGTGCGTATCTCGCGAGCAGCTCCTTTCCGGTCCCGCTCTCTCCGGTAATGAGGATGGTTGAAACATCGGCGTTCGCCATTTTTTCGAGTTCGGATTTCAGCGCTCCAATGGCAGGTGATTTCCCGATGATGTCATGTTCAAAGAGCGCCGAATTTACTTTTCTGAGGTAGTCGACCTCCCTGGTGAGCTTCACCTTTTCGATACTATTCCTGACAATAATTTTTACCTCTTCGATGTTGAATGGCTTGGTAAGGTAATCGACGGCGCCGAGCTTCATGGCCCGCACTGCGGACTCTGCCGTATCATCGGCCGTCAACATCACGACCTGTGCCGGGATGCCGATGTTCATCATTTCTTCAAGGATGTCGATGCCATTTCGATCCGGGAGCCGGATGTCGAGCATAGTGACCGCCGGTGACCATTGTTTTATTTTTTCTACCACCTGATGGGCGCTCGTCTCGACACGCACTTCATATCCTTCGCTTCGAAGCGCTCTCGCAAGCATCGAGGCAATCAATTCATCATCGTCGATAATCAAGACCTTTTCCGGTACACTCATGTCCCCTGCACCTCGGCACTACCAAGCACCGGTAGCGTGATCGTGAAGGCCACTCCCCGGTCGGGATTGTTCTGCACGCAGATGCCGCCTTCCTGCTGTTCGATCAATCGTTTCGTGATCGCCAGACCCAATCCTGTCCCCTTCGCCTTTGTCGTAAAGAAGGGTTGAAAGATTTTATCGATGATCCCATCATCGATACCCTCTCCGGTATCGGCGATCCGAACATACAAATATTCACCAGTACGGTCACGAAACGTATGTACAATGATTGTCCCTCCCTCCGGCATGGCATCTGCAGCATTGAGCAGTAAATTCATGAAGACCTGCTGGAGTTGAAACGGATCGGCAATGGTTCTCGGAAGCGTCGGGTCGTATTCTTTCACCATGTGGATGAGCCTGTCTGTCTGTGACGAAAACAGCGGATGCCGCATGGCCAGACTGATCGTCATATCCAGTACATTGTTCATATCTACATCAGTCAACTGTGGCTTCGGCGGCCTGGCAAAATTCAGCAGGCTCTTCATGATAACTTCGATCCGCTTGATCTGATCCGTCACTTTCTGGAGCACATCCCGGTTCTCTCCCGAGAGCGATCCATCCGTCGAGAGGACCTCCATGGATGCCTTGATTCCCGCGAGCGGGTTCTTCACCTCATGGGCCAGTCCGCCCGCCAGCTCGCCGAGTACGACAATCTGTTCCGCCCACTGCATCCGCAGGCAGTGAGCCTTGAGGGAATCGGCCATCTCGTTGAATGAATTCGCCACCTCTCCGTACTCGTCCTGCAGTGCCCTGATCCGGTAATCGAGGTCGCCGGATTTCAACCGCCGCGTGGCGGTGATCAGTTCACCGACGGGTCGTGTAAACCCGCGAATAAAGACGATTGACATGCCGATCGCCACGAAGGGAACCACGGCGAGCAGCATATAGAGCATCCTGTTGGTTCGCGTTATTTCATCGAAGGCGTTCTTGGTGCGTTGGTCCAGCTTTCTGCTCGTCACGGTCGTCAACGTATCCACCTCTGAAATGAGGCGGGCCCCGATCTTGAAGGCCTCTTCCTGATGAAGTACCGCAGCATCTGCCCGCGTGACAAAAACGCGGTTCAGGGCCTTCTGATAGTCTTCAACCTGATACTTGAGCGTCGTGAGCTTCCGTGCCACCGTTGGCGAATGATGGCACTCAAAGCAGGAGTTCACGATGGAACTCAGCACATTCACGTGTCCCGAGATGGTGTCCATGCTCCTCTCGTGCTGTGTGCCCTTGAGGTGGAGGTCTGACTGTACCCATTTAATATGGATAAGCAAATGCCCTCTCAGGATCTCAATCTGATGGAGCTTGACGAGATTATCAAGTTTTGCGCATGATGTCTCCTTCATGGAGATCACGGAGATTCCACTCGCGATAAATATCAGAGAAAATGCCGTTAACGCTATGATGATCTTTTTTTTCATAACGGATTTCCTTTGCCGGTGAGGACAGAAAGCATGTCTATCTGAAAAAGAAGAACGTCCAGGGAAATATACCGAGTAAAATGCCGAACCGCCATATCCGCTCCACCCAAGGGCCGTCATGGCCGACACTCTTCCGGAAAAGGCATACTTTGAAGAACATCAACGTGGTGGGACAAACACTGTTTGTTTTTTACCACACATGCAAGAAAATGTCAATTTAAAATTTTATATTACCTATATCTGCAATATTGTTGACACGCTGCTTTCGTGCTGATCTTGAGCGCTTTGAATGTGCTTCAATGGCAGGAGATGATGCAGGAAAAAATTCGCAATCACCGTTATCGTCGGGGATGGTTTTTCAGAAGACCCACGCTGGCCATATAGATAGCGGTCTCTTCCCCGCCGTCAATCCCGATAAGGCGGTTCGCCTGGTCATCAAAAAGCGCACCGATGGCGCACACGCCGAGGCCGAGTGCTTCTGCCGCAAGGTAGAGATTTTCTGCAATGTGTCCCGCATCAAGATAGATATAGCGGTATGCCCGTTGCCGGTACTTCCATTTGGATCGTTCTACCATGGCAGACCAGATGAACGTCACCTGTGCCTTCGCGACCATGGCCTGGCCCAGGGCCGCCCCGGCAAGCTCCGTCGAGTAATCACCTTTGTTCAAGAGTTCCAGGTCGAAGGCTTGGGGCCTGAAGTGATAGATGCCGGGTTCCAGGTCGTCCACGGAGCGGACAGAAAGGTAGGTTTCTATCGGATAGAGCGCGCCGGCAGAGGGCGCCGTTCTGAAGAGGAACTCTCCCTGCTGCGCGGAAATGCCCTGTGCTGCCCAGAGAAGGGTGGAGAGAGTCGATATGGGCAGTAATTTCTTCGCATCATAACTCCGCCGCGAGCGGCGATTGGCAAAAACGTTCCAGAGAGAAGGTGCGGACGAAAGATCAGGCTCAGGGAGAGCGATCCTGGCCAGTGAAGAAGGATAGTCCTTATAGGGTTCCGGCCGGCGGCTCCAGTCGAGGCCCTGGTAATCCATCCGTTCAGGGTCATACTTGGTCTCCTGCTGAAAACGATCGCCAATGCCGTCGGTCTTCGACCCGGGGTACTGCGAACGGTCATTCATGGAGCACCTCTCTCATAGCATGTATTAGATAAGTATAACACGAGTCTTCGGGATGAGATATAGGAGCAGGGGTAAAAAAAAGCCCCTTCCCCGGACGGGGAAGGGGCAGGCGCTCATCGGCTCATCGTTCCCCCGTCGGTCTGCCTTGCAAGCCAGGTCCGGCGCCGCTTCCCATTCCCTTCATGCCGCGTCCCCGGCCACGGGCGCGCGAAATCATGCCGCGCATCTCCCGCCGAAATTCGCGTTGGAAAAGCACATACCGCGCTTGTTGTTCAAGGCTAAGCAATTTCTTGGCCGCCCTGAACTCTTCTTTCCGGAGCCTATGCCGTTGGTCCCGGTTTTTTTCTATCCGGTTGAGCGAGGCCCTGAGCTTTTTGGCATCCGGCTCCCGGGACTGAAGGGTAACACGTAATTCCCGCAAAGTGTGCCTCTTGTCTCTCCTGAGTTCTCGGCGTTTCTTTCTTAAGGAGCTGACCGAGGGCAGAAACTTTGCGGCAGTGGCCTCGTCGAGGGCTAACACTTCCGTCACTTTCCATACCCAGACAGCTTCAACCTTCTTTCTGATTTCTTCACGCTTTTCGTCGGACCGGGGCCCACCGTATCGGCCTCCCATCGAACCGGGGCCCTGTTCCTGTGCACC
>DMKB01000350.1 GCA_003454665.1 Nitrospiraceae bacterium
CGATGTGGTGAAACGGAAGGACGTGACGGGCGATGATTACGCCAAGGTGCAGTCCATCAAGTCCATCCGGGAAAGCAACAGCAATGACCCACGGTACACCCTGCGCGTACCGAGTCCTTTCCACATGTTGCTGTGGCATGACCGGAACCAGGAGACAGCGCTCTGGAATCCCGACATCGACATGCAGACCTGCGGCCGGTGCCACGCACGGCAGGTGGCCGAGTTCCGCACCACGGAAATGGGGCGTGTCCAGACCATGTCCCAGTACATCCCCTGGATCGTTCCGCCGAAGGAAGGCAAGGCGGGGCCCCATCTCACTATTGCTCCCCACAGCTGCGGTCTCTGGACTGAGCAGGCGATCCAGCCGAACAACGAGACCTTCACCGACGACAACCGTCAGCTCTACAACAAGACCAGTACGATAATCTCGCCGCAATTCCAGGACCCCCGGTATCCCGCAACCTCGGGAGATCCTCTCACCAAGATGCAGTCCCTGGCGAACACGAAAAACTGTAATAAATGCCATCCCGGCTGCCTGGACTGCCACTACACACCCTTTGAAAAGAAGGCGCCGGGAAGGATGGGAAGCGTCAAGCCCGCCGGCACCCATACCTTCTCCCAGCGGCCGCCGGTGATGAGTTGCATGGGCGCGGGCAGGGGACAGTTCTGCCACGGCGGACCGATCGACCGGCGACGGGGTGACGGTTTCGTGAAGGGCGGATTCGCCCATGTTCCGCCGGCCGATCTCAGGACGACCGATACCGCGGCGTACCTGAACACGCCGGACATCCACTACAACGGAGACGATAAGCCGGCGAACGCAACGTGCGTGGACTGCCACGGCCCCTTGGCAGGGGGCAAGGACTTCGGCATGGTGGGCAACGACCCGAACGCCATCCATGGGAACCTGAACCGCAATCCGGAACCCGACCGCTGCGCAGAATGCCATGTCAACGAAGTGGAAGCCTACAAGACGGGCAATCACAAGAACCTTACCTGCGGGGCCTGCCACACGCCCAAGGTCGTGGGCTATGCCTTCAATTTCTGGGCGCCGGGCACGCGCTTCGGCATCACGCCGAATCCCCTGGATCGGCATGCACTGTATGCCGTCAATGCCATGACACCGGTACTGCTGAAGGATGAACAGGGCATGTGGACGCCCTACCACGCAGTGCCGCACATCTCCACGCACATAGACCCCACCTCCGTCAAGATCGCCGACGTCATTTCGCCGCGCATCCTCTGGAGGAACCAGCCTGACATCGGCATCAACCGGCAGCACCGGTCCAAGGACGGCGTTGCCGTCACCGGGTCGTACTATGGTTCTGCTTACGGCAGGGACGAGGGCCAGGTCATGGTCTGGCTCAACCTCGACAAGATGGCGCACTCCATCACGTCGAAAAACAGCGCCCTGCCGCCGCGGACCTGCAACGAGTGCCACACTGCCGACGGCAAGCAGCGGATCAACGTCAGCTTCGGCTGGAACGCCAACCCGGCCCTGGTGTACGAGGGCCTGTACCAGGGCACCTTCGACATCGTGGCCGACGACAAAGGCCTGCACATCGAGAACCTGATGGGGTATGACCAGGACGGAAACGCTTCATCGGCACTCGATCCCATGAAGGGCAAGTGGTCGGTCCCGGGCAGCTACGTCATACCGCAGGCCACGGGCGGCGCATCGGGTCATCCCTACGGCAACTAATATCCAGCAAAGATCATCAGCCCTTCCTTGAGGCCTGAGAGGCCTCAAGGAAGGGTCACTATGAACGCCGGTCGAGAACATTCGCGCGTTGCTCTGCCTTGGATCGGTTTTCCGTATCATTGGTTCTCGTTCCAGGGCCACGGCAGCGCATTGTGTTGCACCATTTTTCTTTTTTGCGCAGGGAGATGAACGATGAAGAGTTTCAGAAGAAAAAGAGGAAGCAAGACGGCTTTCGTTGTCCTGGTTGCAGCAGTACTCATGACGATCAGCAGCATGCCGCAAGCGAGGGCACAGGAGGTGATTGATCCGACCTGCAGGCCGGACCTCCTCAAGAGCGCCGACATCTTCTTCTGTATCGGCCGGGAAGATCTGCCGCCCATCCAGTTCGGGCCGCCCGATACTTTCCTCGATGTGCGGGCGCGCAGGGCATTTCCGCAGCAGTGGGACCAACTCGGCGCCGACCAGCGCCACAACCCGGTGTTCCCGGTTCCCGATACTGCGCCGGCATTCCTCCGCTTCGGTACGTTCTGGGCCGCGCCCCTCACCGGGCTGGACTTCCAGCGGCTCGGACGGGCGCTGGAGACGTTCGGCAACCCTGAATCCTGGGGTTCCAAGACCGCCCAGAATCTGGGGAATGTCATGGGAGTATCGGCAGCCCAGGGGATCGTGTATGTCCAGCTCGGCCGGCACGAGATCTGGGCCCTCGACGGTGCCACGGGCGAGGCGATCTGGAACGCCGACCTGACGACAGCGGCCGGCATGGGCCAGGCGATCGTCCAGGAAGTCGAAGGAAGGCTGACGGTCTTCGTACCGTCCGGTGACGCCTCCTTTACAGTCCAGAATGCAATTGATTTCTCGAACGGCGAACCCCATGACCGCGGCGCTAACTTCACGGGTCTCTACGCCTTCGACGGGGTCACGGGAAGGCTGCGCTGGCGTTTTGCGACGAAAGGCGCGGCCCGGCCCACACCGGTCTACCGGAACGGAAAACTGTACCTCGCTACGAGCGGCGGAGAGTTTTTCGTCCTCGATGCAGCTACCGGGAAACAGCTCGGTACCTTCATCAATCCCGGCGAGGGGTTTCCGGGACTCGCCTCCCTCAACTGGTACGAGACGGATGACGGCCGCTTGCTGCTGTTCTACGGTACGATCAGGCCGCGCAGGATTTTGGCAGTAGACGCCACGGATCCGGCTGCGCCGGTCCTGGGCTGGTCGTACACGCCGCCCTCTGCCACGGCCAATGCGCCGGGTGACACGCCTGTTGCCATCGATCCTGATCTGGGGCTCGTCTTCACCACCGTGTTCAGCAGCGTGTCAGGACAGTTCACGCTGAATGTTCTTGCCCTCGATGCCGCCACGGGAACGGTGCAATGGAGCGACTTTGCCGGCGGGCAGGACAGTCCGCCCGGGTACAAGGGAAGCGTACCCATGGTGCACAACGGCCGGCTCTACGTGGGCAACACGAGCAACGGCAGATACCGGGCCTACGAAGCGGCCACCGGCGCCCTGCTGTGGGAAGCGGACCTGGCCGAAGCGGACGATCCGCCGGGCCTGGTGCACCGGCAGCGCGCTGCCGCGGTGTTCTTTGAAGGAAAACTTATTTTTGCCGAGGGACGGGACATTCACACCTTTGATCCCGACACAGGCCAGGAGCTGAACCGCTTCGAGACGCCCGGTACCTTCGGCGTCTGGGGCATCAACCAGCCCGTTATCATCGGCAGGCTGATGATTCTGGGCTCGATCTCAGGCTGGGTCTTTGCCGCGCCGGTAGACTACATCACCAACTTCCCCGGAGTGCGGGGGGAAAATCCCCTGCCCATTCCGACTTCGGACGTAACACTGCCGCCGCAACTGCCGGACTTCTTCAATCCCCTGGCACTGCCCACGGCGCAGGAGGCAAACCAGTTCCCGGGTACGTGGCTGGCCTATGCCGGCGGCCAGGAGCACAACGGTGTAGCAGCCCAGGGGCCGAGCAATGTCTCGTGGCAGACGGCGCTTAACAGCGCCCTGCCGCTCGACGCGCGGCCCATGGACGAAGGTCTGTACGGCACCGAGATCGCCACGCACATGACGCACCTGGCCTACGGCGTCGGCACCGGCGTGTCGCCGGCAAGGGGCATCCTGTTTGTGGGCAGCGATCGCTACACGATCAACGCCCTGAACGCCCTGACGGGCAGGAAGATCTGGCGGTTCCGCACGATCAACGCCAACTTCGGCCAGCCCCTGGTGACGCCGAGCACCGTCATCGTCAGCGGCGGTGATCCCTGGATGAACCTGGGCCAGACCGGGCGGTTCCGTTCCAATTCACCGGCAACGGTGATCGGCGACAGCTTCCCCACTGTCCACGGCCTCGATCCCGAGACGGGGAAGGAGAAGTGGACGGTTTACAGTTCCAGCGGTACGAGCGCCATGACCCCGCTGTACCACGACGGGAATCTCTACTGGGTGAACGGCGAAGCGCGGGTCTGGGCGGTAAACGCCGATACAGGCGAGCCAATGGCGCCCTTCATGAATATCGACGGGCTGCCGACCCTGTCGCTGGGAGGGTTCAATGCCATTTCGTCGGCCAACATCTACCGCGTGCCCGGCGGACCGGACCTCATGATTGTCGGGACCGCAATGCCGAACAGGATATGGGCCATCGATCTTGCCGCGGCCCAGGTCGTCTGGACCCATGATCTGGCGGGCGTCAATACGTATGTTACGGGATTTGCCGCTGTGCCACCCACAATCGGACAAAGCAAGGGAATGGTCATCAGCACCGTCCTTGCCGACGCGGACACGACGACAGGCGCCGTTACGATGCTGGCCTTTGCGCTGGACGGCAAAACGGGCGAGCTGCTCTGGACCGAGTATCTGGGCGAGGGCGTGATTCCCACGGGCTTTACCGGCGCCGTACCATTGGTAGACAAGAGCGTGGTGTATCTGCACAACCCGCTGGACAAGGCGATAACCGCCCTCGATGCGATCAGCGGCACCGTGAGGTGGCAGGCGGCGGTCACTGCACCGGACGGGCAGTACAGTTGGTGCCCGGGCGTGGTGACGGGGAATAAGCTGATCCAGCCGGTGGGGCCTGACCTTTACACCCTGGATGCCAAAACCGGCGTTGTGCTGAACCAGCTGCGCGTCGGCGGCTCGTTCACGTACAACAATCCCTCCGTTGTGGGCAAGACGCTGTACATCGGCAACTCCTGGGGCTGGGTCACGGCCCTGCCCGTCGATGTGGTGATTGGAGAGGCATCGCAGTAGGAGAGGTGACGCAGGACGGATCTCGTGAACCATGATGCCTGGCGGACGTCGGGTGGACGGGAAAAAAGACTGTGCCGACACACCGCTGCAGAGAATCATGACCAAGCCATATTAGTGACGAAAAAATCAGAACAGGAGGAATGCATTATGCTTTCAATAAGAAGAAACATCATCACGCTGTCACTCGTCTTCGTGCTGGGCCTTGCTTGCAGCCTGATGATGGCCTCGGCTACGTTTGCTGAGACGACAGAGACGGCTGCCGGCGCGCTGCCCGAAGAAGCAGCCACGATCATAACCTTCATCCACATCGGTGATATCCACGGACATCTGATTCCGCGACCGCACCTGCGGAGCGACGGCACCGGCCGCCTGGAAGGGGGCCTGGCGCGGATGTATACCAAGGTCCAGCAGATCCGCGGAGCGAGTAAAAACAGTCTGGTCGTGAACACGGGCGACACGGTGCAGGGCGGTGCCGAGGCGCTTTACACCAGGGGGCAGGCGATGGTCGACGTTCTGAATATGTTCGGCATCGACGCCTTTGCGCCGGGCAACTGGGACTTTGTGTACGGCACCCGGCGCTTTCTTGAGATGTTCACCGGCGACCGGCCCCTGGCGCCCTGGAACGCCCATGCTGCGAACGTTTACTATGACGGGTATCCCTATGAGGACAAAACCGGCGAGCGGGTGCTTCCGCCGTACACCATCATGATGATTGGGAACGTGAAAGTCGGCATCCTCGGGTTCACCACCGAGCGGGGGCCGAAGGTCGTCGGTCCGGAGGTCGTCGAGGGATTTCGCTTCACGAAAGGCGACGCCGAGATGGAAGCCTTCGTTCCCTATCTGCGCAACGTGGAAAAGGTGGACCTGCTGGTCATGATATCCGAACTCGGGCTGGCGAATAATATCCGTCTCACCGAAATGGTCCCCGGCGTTGACGTGGTTCTCTCTTCCGACATGCACGAGGAGACCCGTGAGCCCGTCGTGACGAGCACGGGAACGATCATCTCGGAAGTCGGGCAGGACGGCACGCGGATCGCTGAGTTGACCCTTATCTTCCAGGATAAGAGAATGCTCGAGTGGCAGTATAAATTTCATACCATCGATACGCGGATACCGGAGGATGAAGCAGTCGCCCGGAAGATCGCCAGGATGCGCAAGCCCTTTGTGGCAGGGCCCCACTTCCGGGAACACCTGAATCCCTTTAACGGAACAACCCTTACCAGGCCAATCGACACCGTCGTCGGCTTTACCGAGATCGGGCTCCACCGCTCGAATTACACCCACGAGGATATGGCTGCCGTCGTCGAGGGCTCATCCCACGACTTCCTGAGCGACGCATTCCGCGCTATGGCCCAGGCCGATGTGGGCATGATTCGCGGCTTCCGGTACGGTACGCACATAGCGCCGGGACCGATCAAGCTGGAAGATATTTACCATTACATTCCCATCGGACCCTTCATCGCCCGGGGCGAGGTCACGGGCCAGCAGATCAAGAACGTCATCGAGAACAGCGCCAATGGCTCTCTGAATCCCGATCCCTACAACTGGGGGGGCGGCTGGCTCTTCAACTGGAGCGGCGTCACCTTTGATCTCGATCCCTATGCGGAAAAGGGATTTCGGGGTAGAAACGTCCGGGTGAACGGAGCGCCCCTTGACCTTGCGGCGACGTACACCCTTGCCTCGTACAACTATCTCTCGGAGCCGAACCTGATCAACAAGATTCCCGCACGGAATGTTGTGCGCGTCACCGATGAAGAGGGGAATCTCATAGACGGCACCGAGGTGGTTGCGCAATACCTTGCGATGCACGGCCCGGTGAATCCCGAGCTTCATCGCATCCGTCTCCTTGCGCCGCTGCCCGATCCCTTGTATGGATTTTATGAACTGCAGCCCCTCAAGGGCACTTCCCCGTAGCAAGGGGGACATTGCATCATATTGAAGGTACGGGGTGTGCCCCGCGGCGCCGCACCGGGCCAGGTGCGCTGCCGCGGGAGTTGAATCCGTTCATTGTGAGGGGGGACGAAGCATGAAGGACGATGGATCCGATAAAAAGAGCGATACACGACAGGCAGAATCGCGGGAAACACCGGAGGAAGAAAGGAAGGAGGAGGCCAAGACCGGAAGGGGAATAACCCGCCGGACCTTTCTGACGGGGACCGGCATTGCGGGCCTGTCCTTCACCGTGGGAGGGATCCTTGCCAAGGTGGGCACGAAAGCCCTCGCCCAGGAAGAAGGAACCCTTGCGGCAGGAGGAAACGGCGCGATCACGCTCTTCGAGATCAATGACTCCCACGGCCAGTGTTACCCCCATCCCGAGATGTTCTGGGGGGCCGGTCCGAATAACGGCTCAGGAAGCAACATCCGGTACCTGAAGGACATCGGCGGTTTTGACCGCATCGCCGGGTATATTCGGCATGTGAAGGAACAGGCAAATAGCAATGTCTTGTTCTTTGACGAAGGTGACACCATCCACGGCACGTACCACGCGATCTTTGATGAAGCCGTCAGCTACGTGCAGATGCTGAACACCATCGGTCTGGACGCTACAAACCCGGGCAACTGGGAGACGCGGTGGGGCCCGACCAAGTACCTCGCCAGAACAAAGGAGATGACCTTCCCCACTCTTGCCTGCAATTTCTACGACAAAAGTACAGGCAGGCTCATCTTTCCGCCTTACAAGACTTTTGTGCTTCCCAACGGCCTCACCGTCGGCGTCATCGGCCTGGCGTCGGACAACATCAATGTCCAGCCCAGGATATTCACGGACGACGGGCAGACCGCCGTGATCGTGACCACGGGGATCGGCAAGGATGAACTGCTCAAGTACGTCAATATTCTGAAGAACGGCGGTACTGATCTGATCGTGGTCATTTCCCATTTGGGATACGAAAAGGACGTGGCCATCTGTTCCGAATATGTCCCGGGAATCGATATTTTTCTCTCCGGCCATACCCACGACCGGATCTTCGACGTGGGGAACCAGGGAGGCGTGGGCATCACCGAGGTGCAGTACAATATCGGGGGCCATACGGGCACGACCCTGGTGACGCAGGCCGGATTCTCGGGCAGCCAGCTCGCGCAGCTCGATCTGACGATCAACGATCGCCGGGTGGCGGAGTACACGTACCGACTCCATACCGTCGACAACAGTATGGATCAGTACAAGGATCCAGCGGTCACGGCGGCCCTTGCTGCCCTCGACCAGAAGGCCAGGGCCATGAACCCGAGCCTCTTCTCCGTAGTCGGGAGCCTCGCAGCGCCCGTCGATCGGATGACCGTGCACGAGGACTCCATGGGCAACCTGATCTGCGATGCCTACCTCTGGGCATTCGGCAGAGACGGATTGGTTACGCCGACGGGCAATAATATCCGGCCCTTCATCGGCGGGTTTCAGCAGAAAATAGACGCGGCAGTATCATTCACGAACGGCTGGCGGTACGGCCGTCCTCTCCTGTCCGGCCCGGTTACGCAGGAGGCGGTGTACAACATGAACCCGGCGAACGCCCCCCTGTTTCTCGTGGAGATTACCGGCGCGGAACTCTATACCATCTACGAGATCAAGCTCCGTGATGCCAATACCAGGCCGATCAACCAGGGCGGCGGATATCCTCCGCGGTTC
>DMKB01000077.1 GCA_003454665.1 Nitrospiraceae bacterium
ACCGGCCCGTCCTCGCAGATAAGCTTCCCCCCGCAATAACAATGACCGCACTTGCCGACACCGCACTTCATGTGCGCTTCCAGGGTGGTGATGATCCGGCTGTCCGGCATGCCCCGGAGCGACAGGTCGCGCATCGCCGCCTGGATCATGACGTGGGGGCCGCAGATGTAGGCGGTACAGTCCTTGACGTCCACGCCGGCGCTGTCGATATGCTCGGTCACGAGACCGATGCATCCGTTCCAGGATTCGATATCGCAGGCGTCTACCGTCATGATCACCTTCGCCCCCCGCTCTTCCCATGACGATACTTCGTCGAGGAACATGACTTCTCCGGTGTCGCGCGATCCGTAAATAATCGTGATGTTCCCCGCTGCCTTTCCCTTCTTGCGCTTGTTCAGGAGATGGTTGATGAGCGGCCGGAGGGGAACGACGCCGATGCCGCCGCAGATGACGAGGGTGTCCCTGGTCCCGTTGTTCTGCGGAAAGGGCTTGCCGTAGGGGCCGCGCACCCAGAGGGAGTCGCCGGCCTTCAGGGAATTGATTGCAGAGGTAACATGACCGACGGCGCGAACACACAGTTCGATCCCGTCGCTTGCTTCGGGCGTGGAGGTGATCGAGATAGGGACCTCGCCCACGCCCCAGCGGGACACCATGAGAAACTGGCCCGGCTGGTAGGAAAGCTCCTCTTCCGGGACGATCGTGAAAAGCGCGACGTCCTTCGCCAGCTCCTTGACGCCCCGGACAACGGCCTTCATCGGAAGGTATACGTTCTTTTTTCCCATACTACTTCTCCTTCCGGTTTTCCAATGCCTTTATCTGGAGCGCCACCGTTGCCATATCGATCGTGCCGGGGCAGGCAACGGCGCACCTGCCGCAGCCCACGCACCCGAAGGTCCCGAACTGTTCGGGCCAGTGAACGAGCTTGTGATGATACCAGCGTTTGGTCCGTTCTCTCATGTTTTGCGCCGGCACGGCGCCGCCTGCCATGCGGGAGAATCCCTTGAACATACAGGTGTCCCAGATCCGGAAACGCTTGCCGCTATCGGCGGTGTACGGACGGTCAACGACGTTAAAGCAGGTACAGACGGGGCAGGAATAGACGCATCCGCCGCACTCAAAGCAGCGCAGCGCCACCGAGTCCCAGAAGGCATTGCTCACGGTCCCGGCGCTGATGCGCTTCCTCACCTGTTCAAGGTTGATCATCTTCTCGAACCTGCTTTGTGACATGAGCCGCGCCTCGAACATATCTTCGGCGTCCGGGGGGGTCGATTCCGTAAAGAGGTGAGAAAAATCCCTGATCAGCGCCGTGCCGGTGTCGCTCCCCGCCTCGACGACGAAGCGGTCTCCCAGGTCCGTCAGCTGCAGGTCGAACCCGGTTTTCAGGAAGGGCCCGGTGCCGAGGCCCAGGCAGAAGCAGGTCGGGTCGGGCTGGTTGCAGGCAATGGCGATGATCACGGTGTTCCGCCGTCTCGCCGCGTAGTAGGTGTCTTCTTCCTGCTCCAGGTAGAAGCGGTCGAGTATCCCTATCGCGCTGACGTCGCAGGGCCGTACGCCGAAGATGATACGATTTCGCTTGTTCAGCGCTTCCTCGATCCCTTCCTCGGAATAGCAGAAGAGCTGTTCGTTCTGCGGCAGGAGGAACTCCTTGGGAGAGGGCATGAGGGCCGGCCCGTCGAGGGCGATCTCGTGGAGCTGGGAGATCTCGGTCAGCACGATGTCGCCCGACGCGTCCCTGACCGGCGCGATCAGCTCGTGCGTGGACTTGAGCCTGCGCAGCCAGAAGGAAAGGTGGTTCTTATTAAGAAGATATGTGTCAGTCATGAGTATCTGATCCTGTTTGTCCTCGTGCGGCAGTGAGTCATCGTTTCTGAAAAATTCCAAATTTCAAATAACAAATCCCAAATAAATTCCAAGCACCAAATATCAAATTGCAAACGTTTCGGTCATTGAAATTTGTGCCCTTTGCAAATTATGGTGCATGAGTAAGTCCCGCCAAGGCGGGATCGGGAGCGCCGGCGAGCTGCAAGTGAAAACCGCGCATATTCTCTTGATTGCCTTCGGCAGTCCGCCCGAAGAGAGCGCAATGTCAGCGCGATTGCGTATCCGAGCGATGGGGCGTCTTCTCAATCACCACACTCCGGAGTGATCTGAAATTTTGAATTTGAGTATTATTTGAGATTTGCAATTTGTGATTTGAGATTTAATTTGCTTTTGAATTCAGGATTGCAAATGTATTCTCTCTATGGAATTCGCCTTCCCCGTCGAAGCATCGATGTCGAGAACAACGGCGTCCAGATGGACCGGCCCCTTGGGGATACTGAACTTATGCGGGCTCTGGTACAGGAAGCGGGCGATTGCCTCTTCCTTGCGTACGCCGATCACCGAATCCGTCGGTCCCGTCATCCCCACATCGGAAAGGTACGCCGTTCCCCCGGGCATGATCCGCTCGTCCGCCGTCTGTACATGGGTATGCGTTCCGAGCACCGCACTCGCCTTCCCGTCCACATACCAGGCAAGGGCCATTTTTTCCGACGTGGCCTCGGCATGCAAGTCGATAATAACGACGGGCGTTTCCTCTTTGAGCTTCTCAATCTCCTGAACAGCGGTGCGAAAGGGATCGTCGATGTTCGACATGAACACCCTCCCCTCGAGGTTCAGCAGGGCGGCTTTGCCTGCCCCGCCCGTGGAAATAACCACACTGCCGTATCCGGGATTTCCCGCGGGGTAGTTCGCCGGCCTGATAAGCCTGTCCTGTTTCGAGAGATACGGTTCGATCTCCTTCTTGTCCCAGATGTGATTCCCCGACGTCAGAGCATGAATGCCCATGGAGAAAAGCTCCTCGGCAACGACGGGCGTGATCCCGAAACCGCCCGCTGAGTTCTCGCCGTTGGCGAAAACAAGATCGGGTCGGTAGGTGTCCGTCAGGCCGCGCATATGTGCGCGCACCATCTTCCTGCCCGGTTCTCCGACGATATCACCGATGAATAAAACGCGCAATCATACCTCCAGACATGCAGAAGACAGACATCAGACGACAGACTGGACCAGGAAGCCGTTCTCTGCTGTCTGAACATCTGTCATCTGTAATCTCTCTTCTCTACTTAGCGTATTCAACATACCTGCTCTCGCGCACCACCGTTACTTTGATCTGTCCGGGGTAGCTGAGCTCCTGCTCGATCTTCTTGGCAATATCGCGGGAGAGCTGCGCCGAATGCATGTCCGAGAGGTCGTCCGGTTTCACGATAATGCGTATCTCGCGTCCGGCCTGGATCGCATAGGATTTTTCAACGCCCTTGAAAGAATTTGCCGTCCCTTCCAGCTGCTCAAGCCTCTTGAGATAGTTCTCGAGCGTCTCGCGCCGCACGCCGGGTCTTCCTGCCGACAGGGCGTCCGCGGCAGCAATGAGCACCGCTTCCACGGAACTCGCCTCGCCGTCCCCGTGGTGTGTCAGGATCGCGTTGATCACCTTTGCTGATTCGCCGTGCTTTTTCGCCAGGTCCGCACCGATCGTCGGATGCGTTCCTTCCACCTCGTGGTCGACGGCTTTTCCAATGTCGTGAAGCAGTCCCGCACGCCTCGCGAATTTTTGATCTACGCCGAGTTCCGCAGCCATGATGCCGGCGAAATAGGCGACTTCACGGGAGTGCATGAGCACGTTCTGTCCGTAGCTGGTGCGATACTTGAGCCGACCGACAAGTTTCACAATCTCCGGATGTATGTTGTGCAGGCCGAGGTCAAAGGCCGTCTTTTCACCCTCGTCCTTCATCGAAATGTCCAGGTCTTTCTTGACCTTCTCGGCAATCTCTTCTATCCGGGCCGGATGGATCCTGCCGTCATGGATCAGACGCTCGATGGTAAGCCGTGCAATTTCCCTGCGGAGCGGGTCATAGCATGAAAGGATCACCGCTTCCGGCGTATCGTCTATGATCAGGTCGATTCCCGTCGCCGCCTCGAGTGCCCGGATGTTCCTGCCTTCACGGCCGATGATCCTGGCCTTCATCTCGTCATTCGGCAGATTCACGACCGATACCGTTGCTTCCGCGACATAGTCGCTTGCATACCGCTGGATCGCCATGCCGATGATGTTTTTTGATTTTTTGTCGGCCTCTTCCTTTGCCTCGTCTTCGATTCGCTTGATGGTCTTGGCAGCCTCGTACTTTGCCTCATCTTCCATCGTGACCATGAGCTGACGCTTTGCTTCCTCGGCGGTCATGCTCGCGATTTTCTCGAGCATCTCGCGCTGCTCCCGAAGACCTTTCTCGTACCGCTCCTCCTTCTCCAGGGCGACCTTCTCCCGGGCAACGACTTCCTTTTCGCGGCGCATGACCTCGCCTTCCCGCTTTTCCGCGGCGTCGATCTTTTTCTCGAGGTTCTCTTCTTTCTGGTTCAGCCTCCGCTCCTGGTTTTGGAACTCCTGGCGCTTATCGCGGCTTTCGCGTTCGAAGTCCGACCGCGCCTGATAGAGCTTGTCCTTCACCTCGAGGACGGCCTCCTTCCGCTTGGTTTCGGCCTCACGGTTGGCGCTCGCAATGATCCTCTCGGCATCAGCTTCCGCGTCGCGAATCTTCGCCGCCGCCAGTTTCCCCTTGACCAGCAGTCCAATGCCGAATCCAGCGGCAAGTCCTACAATCAATATCAATCCGTATTCTATCATTGTTTTTGTTTATCCTCCTGAATAGATGCCTTCAGCCCGGCAAGACGTTCCTTGATCCTTTTTTCCTCGCCCTGTTCCGTCGGCTGGTAGTACTCCCGCTTCTGCGGGAGATAGTCCTGTTGTACATAGTGGCCCGGATAGTCGTGGGGATACTTGTACCCCCGTCCCCGTCCGAGCCGGGCCGCGCCCTTGTAATGGGCGTCTTTGAGATAATCCGGCACCGGCAGTATCCGCCCGTCCTCGATGTCTTTCATTGCCTTCCCGATGGCCCGGTACACGGCGTTGCTCTTGGGGGCGGCGGCCACGTACACCGCGGCCTGGGCAAGAGGGATTCTGCCTTCCGGCATGCCGATCCGTTCCACTGCCTGGTATGCCGCCGTCGCAACGGCGATTGCGCGGGGGTCGGCATTGCCGACGTCCTCGCTCGCCGCAATAACGATCCTGCGCGCAATAAAGAGGGCGTCTTCTCCGGCGGTGAGCATTTTCGCCATCCAGTACAGCGCGGCATCGGGATCGCTTCCCCGCATGCTCTTGATGAATGCGGAGATCGTATCGTAGTGCTCGTCTTCATCGTAGGTGAGCGCCTTCTTCTGGATAGACTCCACAGCCGTCACGAGGTCGAACTGCACCACGCCGTCCGGCCCCGGTGGTGACGATAGCAAGCCGATTTCGAGTGAATTCAGGGCGCGCCGTGCATCTCCACCAGCGTGCAGGATAATGTGCTCCAGGGCTTCCGGGGCCACCGTAATGTCACGGTTGCCGAAGCCCCGTTCCCCGTCGGAAAGAGCGCGCAGCACGAGGGAGCGAATATCTTCTTCACTGAGAGGAAGAAACTCGAATATCTGCGAGCGGGACGAAAGTGCCGGAATAATGGCAAAGAAGGGGTTCTGTGTCGAAGCGCCGATAAGGATGATCGTACCGCGCTCTACGTCCGGCAGGAGTGCGTCCTGCTGCGCGCGGTTAAAGCGGTGAATTTCGTCTATGAACAGAATGGTCCTGCCGCCGCCCTGCTGACGATCGAGCGCCGCCTCCTGCGACACCCGGCGAATATCCGCGACACCGGCGGTAACGGCATTCATTGAAGAAAAACGGGCGTTGCTGCTTTCGGCGATCAGATGAGCAAGTGCGGTTTTCCCCACACCGGGAGGGCCGTAAAGAATGAGAGACATGAAACGGTCCGCCTCGATCGCCCTGCGCAGGAGCTTGCCCGGCCCGAGAATGTGCTGCTGCCCCACGAACTCGGACAGGTCCCGCGGCCGCATGCGCCACGCAAGCGGATGGGTCTGAGCTTCGCGATCAGTATCGGTAAAGGGGAGACTCGGCGTCTGTTTTTTGAGAGCCAAAGTGTGCTTCAGGAAGGCTTACAGGGACCTACAATAGTGCGGACGAACTGGCCATGCAGGCTAAAACGTCAGCGGGGATACTCCCGGATATGAGCGGTGCCTTGTCTCTGCTACCGGATCATGTTGAGCGGACAGCCTGTTCCTGCGGGGAGGCGCTCTCCCCGAAGCTGCTGACCCCGTTCCTTCCGGCAGTATATGGTTGCTCTATAAATACGTATCCCCATGGTCGTACGTTCGTTGCCTGTCTACAATACCATGTCGTCTACGG
>DMKB01000275.1 GCA_003454665.1 Nitrospiraceae bacterium
CGGAGTGCGGAGTGTGGAGTTCGGAGTGCAATGTGCAAATTGCTTTGGGATCAGGAATGTTCTTTTATTTTGACGTTCCCCTTGTTGGAGACAAAAGGTCATTGAGGTCATGTTGAAATACGGCTATAGTCTCAGCAGATAACTACCTGCCTGCACTTGCATCACTCGAGATAAGCAATCTGGTGCGAGGGAAGGCGTGATACCGAAATAAACGACCTCACGGTGGTGCCTCTCGACGATCATATTCTCTTTCACGGGGTTTGGTGTATGGAGCAGGTAAGCAGAACGCAGAAGAAAAAAGCAGCCCTGTCTTTGTTGGCACTGGGAAAACAGCTCGTAACATTATCGTCGGAACAGCTCAGGAGCATTGATTTGCCGGTGGACCTGCTCGATGCCGTCACCGTAGCCAAATCGCTCAAAAAACACGGCGCGCGGCACCGGCAAATGCAGTATATCGGCACGTTGATGCGGAGACATGATCCAGCGCCCATTCAAGACGCCCTCCGGCGTATAGAACAGGGAACTCGTGCACAAACCGAAGATCACCGGAAAAGAGAAAAATGGCGGGATGAACTGATAGCCGGGAATGACCTGCTTATCGAAGAGATCCTCATACAGCTCCCGCATACAGACCGGCAACAATTAACGGACCTCGTTCAAAGAGCGCGGCAGGAACGGGCGGCGAAGAATCCTGTTCCCAAAGCCGCCCGAATATTATTCCGGTATCTTACCCGATCCACGGTGCAGCGTTAAAAAAGATAATTAATCGTGAATGAAAGGTCGTACGATCATATCATGCCTTATAACAAGCAGGGCTTGCACGAAGCGTTGACTCCGTTCCTCTCCCCGTGCAATGACGGCTGTGATTACCGGGAACAAGTCGGCCTTGATGGCGACTCCTGGACGGTGCTGGCCTATCTCAGCCAACGCTACCCCCATTCCACCCCAACGGAGTGGGCGGCGCGCATTCAGTCGGGCCGCGTGCTCGTAGATGGCCTGCCAGCCCATGCCGAAAGCGTATTGCGCCGGGGATGCGAGCTTGTCTGGCAGCGCCCGCCCTGGATCGAACCTGATGCGCCCCGGTCGCTTTCCCTGGTGTACGAAGATGATGACGTGCTTGCCGTGGCCAAGCCGGCCGGCTTGCCGACGCTTCCGGGAGCACATTTTCTGCAAGCGACGCTTTTGTACCTGGTGCGCGCCTATGCATCTGACGCCACCCCGCTCCACCGGCTGGGTAGGTGGACATCGGGCCTGGTGTTGTGCGCTCGAAATCCTCATGCCAGGACGGCCTTGATGCGGCAGTGGTCAGCGCACGAGGTCGGTAAACGCTACCGCGCCCTTGCCACGGGGATTCCCGATCGGGACGGGATGACGATCAACACGCCCATCGGCCCGGTGCCGCACCCCCTGCTCGGTTCGCTTCATGCCGCTGCTCCGCAGGGCAAACCCTCCCTGTCGCAGGTTATCGTCCTCGAACGTCGTGTTGATTCTTTCCTGTGCGACGTGCGTATTGCGACGGGCAGGCCTCACCAGATCCGCATTCACCTTGCGTCGGCAGGTCACCCGCTTATGGGCGATCCGCTGTACGGTCCGGGCGGACTGCCCGCGAAGGATTCACGCGCGTTGCCCGGTGACCCGGGCTACCATCTCCATGCCGCGGAATTGAGCTTTCGCCATCCAGGCACCGGGCGCACGATGACCCTCGAGTGCGAGCCGTCGCCTCTGCTGCGTTGTAAGACTGAAATGCGTTGACGCTGTAGTTGCCGTCAGGTATTTTTGTCCTATTCCTCGTAACATCCGGTAACTACTAAACTTTTTCCCCGGAGGAAACACCCTTTTCCCCAAAAAAATAGCGACAATAAGTGAATATTCCCTTTACTCATAACCACCGCTCTGTTACAGTTATAACTAAAGTTGCAATAATCTGATTTATCTACCGGTGAAACATATCGGAAACACACCTGTTCGGTTTATTCGTCATAACGAGTCAGACCGAATGTTCAAGGAGAACAAATTATGAAAAGCATGGGCAAGGTTTCTCTGGTACTGGTAGCACTCGTGATGATCATCTCCGCCTGCGGCGGCGGTGATGACGGGACACCGCCTGGTCCCTCTGCGCCGAAGGCAGTGGCAGATCCGGTGAGCGGCGTTCCTATCGGTACGGACCAGTCTATCGTAGTGCTATTCGACAAGAGCATGGACACTGCCACCTTGAATCTGGGGGTGTTTGGGCTCGGAGCGACGATAGAAACATGGTCCAGTACCGCGAAAGCGGACGACACGCTGACCATCACTCCTGACACAGCGTGGACAACAGGGCAGGATAAAATGCTGTATCTTAATATCGACGACACAGACGGCCTTTCCCTGTTGACCCTGTTCCTGATCTACGATGTTCTGAACGTCCCGAAAGTGGCCCATTATTACGTGAGCGATACCAGCGGCAATGACGCTAATAGCGGCACATCACCCCAGCAGCCCATGAAGTCGATACCTGCGGCTATTTCGGCGGCAGGCAGCGGCAGCTATGTGCATGTGGCAGCAGGCACCTACCGGGTGGACAGCAGCGCGGGCACGCATATCATACTGAAGGATGGCTTGTCCCTCTTCGGCGGGTATGCAGCAGACTTCTCTTCCCGCAATGTTCAAAGCAATGTGACGAGCATCATCGACGAAAGCACGGCAACAGGAGTCTCGAACGTTGCCATCGCCGCCAACGCAGGCATTACCTCTGCCACGGTCGTCGACGGCTTTACCGTGACAGGCGGCAGCGGTACCGCATCGTCGGCCATTCGTACGAACAACGCTTCGCCCTTGATTCGGAACAACATCCTGAACGGCGGGACCGGCGCAAGCAGTTATGGGGTCTGGATCAGCAACGGGTCAACACCGTTGATTCAGGACAACACCATAAACGGCGGCAGCGCAACGGATTGGGCCCACGGCATTTACACGGAAAATTCATCTCCCACTATTGAGAGGAACCATATTGACGGAGGCACTTCAAGCGGTACGTTTGTCTTTGGCATTTACACAACCAATGCGGGAGGAATGATTCGGAATAACACTATTAACGGGGGGAGTGGACAGAACACCCGCGGAATCATGGCTGATGGGACAGTGGCCATAAAGAACAATACTGTAAACGGCGGCTCGGCCGTGAATTATTCCGCTGGAATATCGTATGTGAGCGGTGCAGTGGCGATCGAGAACAACATCGTCTTTACGACCAGCGGGTCATATCGCCTGTGTATTTTCGAAACGCAAGGCCTGGAGGATCCGGCCAACCTGGATAACAACGACCTCTTCGACTGTCCTACGTCGTTGTATGTTGATTTTGCCGGAGTCGATCTGGGTGATTGTTCTTTTAACGACGACTTCAACTGCCTGACGGATATTGCAGACGTGAATAATTTGAGCGACATCTCTGGTGTGTCGAGCGGGAACGTATCGGATGATCCCCTCTTTGTTGACCAGGCCGGTGGGGACTGGCATCTTACGCCGACATCGCCCGCGACGATCTCACTGGGCGGACTCGACCTTTCGGTTTCGTTCGACGATGATAAGGACGGAACGACGCGGACCGATCCCTGGAGCATTGGCGTCTATGAGGCGAATTTTGGGCCGAAGATGTTTCTCACGCTAACGTCACATTTGCTCCTCGGCTATCTCAACAGCATTGACGGTGCCGACGCCTTTTGCAGTAACACGGACTTCGGCAATCCCGGCACAGGCATGTATAAGGCCATGGTTGTCGATGGGGTGAACAGAATTGCATCGGTGACGGCAGACGCGGGCGACGGCCAGGTGGATTGGGTCCTGAAGCCGGATACGTCCTATTTTCGGTTAGATGGAGTAACACTCATCGGGACGACGAATGCGCAGGGACTGCTTAATTTCCCCCTTACGAACAGCGTTTCCACGGGCGGAACTTTCTGGAGCGGGCTGAGCGACGACTGGACCACCAATGCGAACACCTGCACCGGATGGATGGATGGAACGGCCGGTGTACAGGGCGCCACTGGTTCCGGCAGCGCCACGACCATCTCGTTTCTTCAGGGGGGTATTCAGAATTGTGATGTTCTGACTACGCTGCTCTGCGTAGAAATACCCGCCTATGCGGCCATTCCGATCGGCCCATGAGACGCGATGGGGAGGCCTGTAAAGATAGTGCGGAATTCGGAGTTCGGAGTGCAAAATACAGGGTATGAATTTCAGAGCGTGAAGAATCCGACTGGTTCATGGAGCGCGTGAAGGGCGACGTTCTTGAACTGCCCGGGAACAGCTATCGGGCACTTTGCCGGGACCGGACGGAAACAATCATGACAGAGTTCAAGCTGGATGGCAGGGAATATATCGAGCTCAATAACCTGTTAAAGGTCATGGGGCTCGTCGAGAGCGGCGGCATGGCAAAGACGGCGATTGCGGAAGGCCGCGTCACCGTCGATGGTCATCCGGAACTGCGCAGACGGTGCAAGATCCGCACAGGTCAGGTCGTAGGATTTGAAGGCCGTACGATAGTTGTTACGTGATCAGGGTCTCAACTTCATAGTGACAGAGTTCATAGTACAGAGCCAGTATAAATGCAAATGGTAAAGTACAAAATGAAAATTGCGTTGCATTGCGGAACGTCCTTCATGTGGTCATAGATTTTACAAGGGCAACTGCGGAGGCTGCTCTGTCTGCACCGATGTGTCCCGGTGCAGCATCATTTCATCGTATCTGTTTTTCCCGATTTCCCGGATAAATTGTTTTCTTTTCTCAAGAAGGTCAACCAGAAATCTCGACTGCTTGTAAAAATGGATATGCATTGCGGCGAGATTGACTGCTTCTTCGAGGGCAGGCGGGTTTTTCATAAGGACCTTGAAAATCATCGCCCAGAAGAACAAGGCGGTTTCTCTCTTAAGGCCTATTAACCGACACAGCCTGAGAAAAGACCTGATGTTTATGAGCACTTTTTTTAGGCTGGGTTTAAATTTGGCGGCCGGTTTTAAGTGACGGGCGGTATACAACACCCTCTTATAATAATTTTCCGGCTCATAGAGACGCGTTACAATATCGATATAGTCGGTCAGGATGTCGAGACGGGGCCTTACGGTTTTGAAATTCAACCCGGTGGTGGTCTGGTCAATCTCGTTTGTCGTATTGGCCAGGTAGATGCCGTCATCAAAGAGTCTTCCTTCTTTCTTGAGCCTTCTCGTCAATTGCGTATTCGGCAGAGCAACGAGCATGCCCACCATGGCCATGCAGATGCCCGTATCCTGAATGAAGGTGACCATCTGTCCGGCGGACCTCTCCGTTTCGTTGTCAAAACCGATGATGAATCCGGCGTTCACGATTATGCCGTACTCGTAAAACAATCGTATCGAGTCGGCCATGGAAATATTAACGTTCTGCCATTTCTGCGTCTGTTTCAGGGACTCTTCATCGAGGGTTTCGACACCGATAAAAATATACCGGAAGTCCGCCTCGCGCATCAACTGAAGGAGCTCTTCCTCTTTTGCCAGGTTAATCGATGCCTCCGTGCTGAAGAAGAAGGGATGATTCTTCACTTTCAACCATTCGTTGACGGCCAGCAATGCCTCTTTGACGTCTCTTTTATGCCCGATAAGGTTATCGTCGACGAAATCCACGTGGCCCCGGTACCCCATGTCATACAGCCGCTGGAGCTCTCGAATCACCTGGTCAGAGGTCTTTGTTCGCGGTTTTCTTCCGAACAGTTCGATGATGTCGCAGAATTCGCAGTTATGGGGACAGCCGCGGGAAAACTGGATCCCGATGTGCAAATAGTCCTTAAACCTGACAAGGTCAAACCTGGGTATGACCGCTTCTGCCATGTCGGCCTTTTCGGCTGAGGCATAGGTGCCGGAGGTTACCTTGTTGCCCAAATCATTGATAAACGGGGGAATGGTCACTTCCGCCTCGCCGAGCACAAGGAAATCTGCCTCGCGATAAATGTCCGGTTGAGAACTCGGATCAGGTCCTCCGACGACAACGGGACGATTTTTCTCATGCGTTCTTTTGATGATGGTGAGCAGCCGATCTTGTTGGGGGAGCATGGCCCCGGCAAAAACAATATCCGCCCAATCGAAGTGCTCGTCCTTTAATGGTTCGACGTTTTCATCAATCAGCTTGAAATCCCAATGCTGGGGCAGTAACGCTGCCAGCGTCATTAACCCTAAAGGCGCCGCGGGGTATTGAGCGCCCACTATTCTGCACACATCCTTATAATTCCAGAAGCTGAATGTCGAGAACAGCGGCTGGATCAGAAGACATTTTGTTTTTTCTCGTGCGAAGTCTTTCATGAGTTCAATAAGTATCAGTTACAAAGAAATCGGTATATTCCATAAGAGGAGACCGTTGCTGACTACAGGAATAAGTTTATGGCTTTCCACGGTATTTGTCAATCAGAGAATCAACAGGCCGTAAGCAGGTCGGCGGAGTCGACGCGTTTCGCTGCTCTCAGCCCGGCCGGCCTGCATATCGTCCCAGGGGACCACAGGGGGCCAGCCCCCATGAAGTCAAAAGGAATCGCAAAATGCAAATTGAAAATTGAAAAATACGGGAAGCCTCCTCCCCCACACTTTTATTCAATCCACCCTCATGAAAATAAAAAAGGCCGGGGCTTCTCCAGCTCCCGGCCTCTTCCTGTACTATCGGCTGCTTGTCTATTTCTTCCCGCTGCAGCCAGGCGACTTCACCCTGATTCGATCGGAACCTTCGAATCTGTCGGGCTGAATCATGCCGGAAACGACAAGCTCGACGTCGCCATCCCTGTCCTCGAGGTATTTTACTACGGACTCCCGGTCGAACTTTACCATTAGATCACCCCCCTGGATATCGGCTTTCACCGCAGGTATGGCGTCGTCAAGGAATACGCTCGGAATGGTTATCGCCCCGACGCTGTAATCATCCGGCAGTGAGATATAGGCAGTTATCCACTGGCCCTTTCCGCACAGGTTCAATGTATCGGGATCGATATTCACCGCCGCTTCCACGGTTATGCCGCTGTACTCATAAGCCCCTATGTCATGCGCATCCCCCTGGGGTCTTGGATTGCCGAAGATATCATGATCGGGCGCCGTATTGCCATGATAGGAAGAGACACCCGCATCGATACAGGCGGAATCCGGGCTCAGAGAATAATCGCCGTTTGCCGGATCGACGAACAGCGGGTCTTCGCTGATGTTCGTTCCATCGCCATAATAGCCCGTGCCAAGCCCCCCTTCGATATCGGAATGGAGTATGGTACACTGTCCCCAGGCGCATTGCACCGGAAGGACCGCCAGGGAGCTGTTATGGTAGACAATTGTGTTGACCAGCCAGTAATGTCCGTAGTCTGAAAGTGAATAGAAACCACCGCCCGTCGCGGCCTTGTTAAAGGCCACCGTTGTGCTGTCAAGCAGCCCGAAGGCGTTCGTATTGATATACACCCCGCCGCCCGTTTCCGAGGAATTGTGCACCACAAGGTTATTGAAGGTACGTACGGCGGAATTGCACCCGGAACTGCCGGACGAATACAACCCGCCTCCCTTACTGGCCGCGGAATTGTACGAGATTACCGTATCATAGTTCAGTGAAGTGCTGCAGAAGCCTATGGTGGCGATCCCCCCGCCGTACATGCCCGCAGTATTCCCCGATATTTCTGTATTGTGAGGCATGGCGCAGCTTACGGTAGAGTAAATCCCGCCTCCGTAATACCCGGCATGGTTGCCGGTAATTACACTGTCGTCCACATATACCCAGCAGGCCCCGCTGGTAAGATAGATTCCGCCTCCAGCGTATGAAGCTGTGTTGTTCTTGATTATGCAGTTCTTGATGGCCGGATCCCCCTTGTATACATAGACACCGCCGCCCGACGATGCTTTCCCATTCGTAATCGTAAAGCCGTCCAGAATACCGTTTGAAGGCTCACCCCAGTAGGTGACCGGCCTGCCGGTATTGCTTCCGTCGATAATCGTCGCCGAGGGACCGTCGGTACTCTTCAACGTAATCGTCTTGTCATTGATGGCAACATGCTCATGATACGTACCTGGCCTTACGAGTACGGTATCTCCGACAGCCGCCGCATTTACGGCTGCCTGGATCGTGCCGTAGTCATCGGGCACGTAATGGGTGGCGGCCTCGGCACCCGTGGAAAGAAACAGCGCCGAGAGAAGAACTCCGGCAAGAACGAACAACCTGCGAACCTTCCCTGATTTCTCTTTTTTCATGATTCCCCTCCTAGAGAAAGTGCCTTGATATGAAATCGCCGCAAAGGCGGGAGCTTACGACAGAGCAGGGATCACGTTTCTGAATAGCCGTCTCCATCATGTATCAGCCCTTGCTTGCGATGCATTTCAGGTAGATAACACAGTCAAAGAAAATGGTTCATGCCAGTACGGTGCATAAGGATCGCACCCCTATGGCTCCTCATGAGCGCCTTGCAGATCGTTCTTGCTATTTCGGGGTGAAAAAGTCGGGCATTGCCGTTCAATCCGGGAACGCACACTTCTTAATAGTATACACAGAAATAGCAAGGAAAGTATCGAAGACAAGCAATTTTTTGCAATACAGATGCCAAAGGCGGAATATCATAAAATACAACAGTTTCCTGCCTATCCAAAATTACGGCTTTAGTTTGTTACCGGTTTTATTGCGTGTTTACGCTCAAGCGACTGTTGGTTTGTGAGCTATAGATATCGATCGTGAAGTTCGGGATTTCGACCAGGCGGTTTCGGGCAACTTCATCAGGGGCAGGGATCATGAAGTCAAAAAGCATTGCAAAATGCAGATTGAAAATTGAAAAATGGAAGATACGGGAAGCCTCTTCCCCATACCCTATCGTTCGAGTCACCCTCATGAAAATAAAAAAAGCCGGTCAATGATGACCAGCTTTGTTTATTTTGGTGGAGCTGAGGGGGCAATCTCGCCCCGCGGCCGTCCCGCTACGCGGGACGGCGGGATGTCGCGTTATTCAAGTCCCGCCAAGGCGGGACGCTGGAGGGGCTCCACGCGCTTGCATCACATGCTCGCTTCCACAGGGGGCCTGCCCCCATGAAGTCAAAAAGCATTGCAAAATGCAAATTGAAAATTGAAAAATAAGGGAAGCCTCTTCCCCATGCCCCTTTGTTCGAGCCCTTCATCCAAAAACAAAAAGGGCTGACCTGTTGGTCAACCCTCTTACTGTTTTTGGTGGAGCTGAGGGGGCAATCTCTCTCGCTCGCATGCTCGCTTCCACAGGGGGCCTGCCCCCATGAAGTCAAAAAGCATTGCAAAATGCAAATTGAAAATTGAAAAATAAGGGAAGCCTCTTCCCCATACCCCTGTGTTCGATCCCCGGTCTACCAAAAACAAAAAGGGCTGACCTGTTGGTCAACCCTCTTACTGTTTTTGGTGGAGCTGAGGGGGCTCGAACCCCTGACCCCAAGGCTGCCAGCCTTGTGCTCTCCCAGCTGAGCTACAGCCCCACGATGAAAATCCGTCGTTGAAACCGGTAGTTAATCTAACATCCGCCGCAGATGTTGTCAAGGGAAAATACCGCTCGGTGTCAAAGGTTCTATGAAAAATACTGGTTAGCCACGCATGAAGTTCTCTGTGTACGAGCCTGTCCCGCTCGGCCGGGTTGTGTTCTGTGGCGAAACGTTTGACAACAGGCCCAAGAAATTCCGCCGTAGTTTCTTCGGGAGAATAGGGTGAAACATCTGAAAAAGTGCAGAAAAGAGTATATAATAGAATAATGGACGAGACGCCGGAAAAAAATGCATCGCCATCCGCATCTCCGCAGCAGGGACGCCAGGAATTGCCTCTTGATACGAGGCTGTTGTCTGACGCGGTCATCGAGCTGAACATCTCCCGGAAAAACGTCGGTATTTATCCTCCCGGCCATGTCCAGATTACCCGCAGTATCGACCAGGCCTATGTTATCCTTCAGAAGCTTTTCGAAATCCGTTCTGAGATGACCCTCGGCATTGCCAAGGACACCCTCCTCGTCGGACAGGACTACCTGGACCGCAAAAATCCCGTGTACCGGGACTTCGCGTTGTCACTCTCCCAACGGGGGATAGCGGCCGTGACGTTCATAAGCGGTATGGACCGGGACGAGCTCGTACGGTTCCATCGCGTTATCACGACCAAGCCAGAAGATATCCGGGCCGCAGGGGGGATCGGGAAGGTGATGTCCGATGCCGGCGTCCCCCATGTACGGGTACAGGCCATCGATTACAGCAGCTTCCATCTCACCGAGGAGAAGGAGATCGTCCACTCCGCTTCACGACCGGGAGAGGACCCGGGTACCGGCAAGTGGCAGGATTTCGTTTCGCACCTCGTGGCAGGCGGACTGGCGTCCTCAGGCCAGGGTGTGGCATTGAAGGATGCGACCGAGATCGACCCGGGTGAGCTGGCACGGCTTCTGAACGAGCGCGCCGTGGACGCCCATACCGCTGTTGAGAGCTATGACCAGATAATCACCGACCATGTCCGCGGGATGGCCGAGCGGAAGCAACCTTCCCAGGAGCAGGCGGCAACGCTGGCCAACATGAACGATCTGTTGCGGGACCTCCATCCGGAACTGAGAAAACAGTTCCTGTCCGTTGCCTTCAGGCATATTGCCTCGAGCTCGGGCTCATCCACATCGGAAGATCTGCTCGGCGGCTTTCCTGATGACATGGTTATCGAGATGATGCGTCATGCCAGTGAGGAGGGAAAGCAAATATCCCCGACGCTGGCAGGTCTCGTGCAGAAGTTGTCGTCCGTGGATAGTAAAGGGCCGGCACGCCCGGGACAGGAGTATTCGGAGCGCGGGCAGGAGAAACCGGCTCCGGTCATCTCCCCGGAGCACATGGAGAAGCTCTTTGACCGGGAAAGTTACGAACAATATGTGACGTCCGACTATGATGCAACGCTCAAAAACCTGACGCAAGATTCCGGTTCCCTGCCCGTAGCGCGTATCGAGGGATTTCCCCTCGAGGAATTCGCGGAAACACTCGAAGATGATCGCCTCGACTTTCAGATCGGCCGCGCACTCCTCGCGTTTATAGAAGAGGACATTGATGAAGATGATTACGGGGAGTTTTCCCGGAAGCTTATTGCCATCGTTCCGGACCTGCTCAAAACAGGGAACTTCGAACTCCTCCTCGATGCGGTGGAAACGCTCCGAAGGCACAGCAGGGAAAAAGCGAGCCAGGAGGTGAGCGCCCTGGCCGGGGAGGCCCTGAAGATATTCAGCGAGCCGGAGTTTTTATCGGACGTCGTTAACTCCTTTGACGGTTGGGCACGGTCCAAAGGTCGGGCAGGCGCCGGTTTCCTCCTGGCCCTTGGTCCCGGGACGGTCCCTGCACTGATGGACCTTTTTTCCGTAGATGAAGCTCCTGGCGGGCGGAGGATTCTCTTTGACCTGCTGTCAAATTTCGGGCAGCCGGCCGTCGACGAGGCGGTGAAACGGCTGCGCGATCCCCGGGCATATTATGTCAGAAATTTGGTGATGCTCATACGGTGGACGGGAAGCCAGGCGACGCTGCCCTATGTGAAGCCGCTCCTGAAGCACCAGGACCAGAAGGTGCGGCTCGAGGTGATTGCAGCGCTCCTCAGGTTCAAGGACCGAGACGGGGTCCCGTTGCTCCGCGAGGCGCTCCGGTCCAAGGACCCTGATGTGTCATCGCAGGCGGTCTTTCTCTCGGGGCAGTTCCGGGTGGCTGATGTTACCGGTGACGTTCTCTCGATGATCAAGAAGGTCATTCTCTTTGAGGCGGATTACACGGTGAACGAAGAGATCATTCGGGCATTGGGGGAAATAGGAGACGCGCGGGCCATTCCCGATCTCAAGAAACTTGCCCGGGCGTCCTGGACATTCTATCCCGCGCGCCTGGCGAGGATGAAGGTGGCCCTCTTCGAGTCCCTCGGCCGTTATCCGCGGGAGAGCATAGCCGACCTTCTCAAAATCGGGAATCGATCGGGCGATGAGCGGATCAGGCGGATCTGTGGAAAGCTTGCCGAGAGAAAAGCACGGTAGTGCGCCCCATGGCGAAGCCGGTTGTTCCCCGGGGCGTCTGACAGGATGGCGGCAGACCGGCGCTGCACCAACCGGGTGGTTTTGGAACAGACGATATTTGTACGCCTTGCTATCAGGATGAGATGAAGAGAGGAATGCTTTATGGCGGAATTTGATTTCACCGGTGAACTGTCTCAGGTGATCGCGCAGCTTACGGCGGCGGTGACGAACACGAGCCTCTATTCTCCCGAGCACCCGCAGGTGGCGCAGTATATTGACCGGGCAAATTCCGGGCTCGCAAATCTCCTCCAGGTGAAGCCGGAGGTGACGATTCTGCTGATCGGCGATGATCTCGTTGCAGAGAACCGGGCGCTTCCCGCGTCGGCCGCCTACGTCGCGACATTTTCCAAACTGCTTCAGAAGAAAGCGATTGAGCGAATGACCTTTGTTGCCGGTCTTCCGCGCGCCGAGCTCCAGGGCCTGATTCGGGACCTTGCTTCGCCTGACGCGGCGCCTGTCCGCTCGAGCGGCTTTATCAAGCTCGGGAAAGTCGAGCTCAGAGTAACCGGGGCCGCGCCGCAGCAGGAGGTCCCGGCAATCCAGAGCGTCTCCCCCGAGGACCTCCAGGCGCTGCAGGCCCTTACCGCCAACGAACTGGGTGAGCTGAAGGAAATCTATCTTCGTATCAAGCAGCACAAAAAACTGGATGTCCGGGGTATCGACGATGTGGTGAAGGGGTTCATCAAGAATTTCAGACAGGAGATCAATCCGGTAAGCCTTCTCGCCTCACTCAAGTCCGCCCACGAGTATACCTTCACGCACGTGGTGAATGTGGGCGTATTGGCCATGAGTCAGGCGGAGGGCCTCGGATTTCAAGGGGAGCAGCTTCACCAGATCGGTGTGGCATCGATGCTGCATGACGTGGGGAAGCTCTTTATTCCGGAAGAGATCCTGACCAAGCCCGGAAAGCTCACGCAGGAGGAACGCGAGATCGTCGAGACCCATACCGTGAAGGGTGCCCGGTATCTCATGGGCCTCGACGGGATCCCGAAGCTCGCGGTGCTTGCGGCACTGGAGCACCACCTGAAATATGACGGCTCAGGCTATCCTTCGATCAAGGGCGGTTGGAGGCCGAACATCGTAAGCCAGATGATCTGCATCGCCGACGTCTTTGATGCCATGCGGAGTAAGCGGGCCTATCAGGAGCTGATCCCGCAGGAAAAGATCATCGAGTTTCTCAAGAAGGGGAGCGGCGCGTCCTTTAATCCCCAGCTTGTTGAGCATTTTCTGAAGTTGCTCAAGCGTTGAACCGGAACTACGTCCACCCGCGTATACCAACGTTATCCAGATCGATGCACCGTTTTTTTTCACGGGCCACAGCCGTCGCGTCTCATGTGCGTCCGAGAGAGGGGCAGGAGCGTTTTTCATGAAAATACTGGTTGTCGACGATGAGAGAACAAGCAGGCAACTCCTTCGAGAGCTCTTTCTTGCGGAAGGCTATGACGTTGTTCTCGCAGAGGACGGGGAAGAGGGAATCGCGAAATTGGAGGCGGAGCAGCCGTCCCTGGTGATCAGTGACATCCTCATGCCCCGTGTCGATGGATTTCAGTTGCTCAGAAGAATCAGGGAAAGCAGCACCCTCAAGGAGGTCCCGGTCATTTTTTTTACCGGTACCTATCTCGATAAGAAAGATGAAGAATTCGCCAATGAGATAGGAGTGTCCCGTTATTTGATGAAACCCGCCTCACCGTCAGAGCTCATCAGAGTTGTAAGCGAGGTACTTGCTGAGGATAAAAAGAGTAGGCAGTCCCGCTCGTCTCTTCCGTCTCTGGAGGAGCCAATATTTCTGAAACTGTACAACGAGCGGCTCGTCAATAAATTGAAAGGCAAGGTGGTAGAGAGTGAGCGGGCTCGGTTATCTCTGGAGCATATCATGGAGGGCATCGGAGATGGGGTAATCGTTATCGACAGAGAGTATACGATCCTTCATGCGAACAGCGCCGTTGCCGCATCCCTCGTTTTTGAGAAGGAGGACCTGGTAGGGAAAACGTGCTACGAAATAATACACAACCGGGAGGCGCCTTGCGAAGGACCGGAAGTTGTCTGCCACCTTCCTGCCGTTTTCGACAAAGGGGAAACCGTCAAGGTGCTCCATACCCATATGGATTCCGAAGGAAACGAGCGGCATATCGAGATCACGGCGGCGCCGGTCAAGGACAGCAGGGGGGACACCTTTGCCATGGTGGAGACCCACCGGGATATCATGGAGAAGCAACGCGATGACGAGCTCGTGAAACTTGTCAAGAAGTTGAACGAGGCGCAGACGCACCTGAAATACATGGCGATTACCGATGAACTGACGGGGCTCAAGAACAGGCGGTATATTGTTGAACGCCTCGACGAGGAATTTCATCGGGCAAAGCGACCCAATCGTCCGCTCAGTCTCATCATGCTCGATATCGACCACTTCAAAAAAATTAATGATGTTCACGGCCACCTCTTCGGAGACATGGTACTCAAGACGATTGCTTCACGAATAAAAGAGAGCCTCAGGAAACACGATCTCGTCGGACGCGTGGGTGGAGAGGAGTTCCTCGTTATCTGTCCCGAATCGGGCCTCGATGAGTCGGTCCTCGTTGCCGAGCGGATCAGGAGGATCGTGAATGCCAAGGCCATCAGCGACGGCATGGCCGAAGTGAGCGTCACGTTGAGTGCCGGTGTCGCCGTGATAGACCAGGAAGACAAACGAGCTGACGCTCTCCTCTCCCGGGCCGATACCGCTCTTTATAAGGCAAAGGAAGCAGGAAGAAACCGGGTCGTGACCCTGCCCCGATGACTCGGGAACAGGCCAGAGTCAAAATCGTTTTCACCACGAAGGTCACGAATAGCACGAAGAAATTCAAGACATTAAAACTAAAAAAAGCTCTGGCTTCTTAATTTGTCTTCGTAAACTTCGTGTTCTTCGTGGTAAATTTTTTTGCCCTTTTGCGCAGGCTCTGCAAGAAAGTGCTTGACAGAAGCGGGCCCTTCGGTTATGGTACAACTGCACGAAGAAATCCTCTTTTAATCTGGTCCTGTGAGGCCAGAAAGGGTCAGGGATGCATAATCTGCCGATAGAATTTCGTTCCGCACACGCGAGCCTTCTTCCCGAAGTCATGGGGAGAGGGTTTTTTTATGCCCTTTTCCCCCACCAATGCACTACAATCCGCAAAGAGCCGAAAATTCCTGGACGTGACTATTTGATACCTGCAATGCTTCCTGGAGCGCCACGGTACGCGGCAACAGTGCCTTCGTGCTATTGCAAAGAAGCGGGGACCCCGGCATGAGTATGAAAGAAAAGGCATTGATTCTGGACAAGGCAGGGATCGATCGTGCTCTTACGCGGATCGCGCACGAGATCCTGGAAAAGAACAAGGGCGCAAAGGATCTGGCACTCATCGGGATCCAGCGCGGGGGCGTTCACCTGGCAAACCGTCTGGCTGATAAGATAAAAGGGATTGAGGGGGTCACGGCGCCGGTGGGGAGCCTGGATATTACGATGTACCGCGACGATCTTGCCACGCGCACATCCCAGCCCGTGCCGAAGACTACGGAGATCACCTTCGATGTCCAGGGCAAGGAAATCATCCTGGTGGACGATGTGTTTTTCACCGGCAGAACAATACGGGCGGCCTTAAACAGCATCATGGACTACGGAAGGCCGCAGCGCATTCAGCTTGCCGTCCTCGTGGACCGGGGACACCGGGAACTCCCGATACGGGCCGATTTTATCGGCAAGAATCTCCCGACGTCTTCCCAGGAGCAGGTGGAGGTCATGCTGGCAGAGGACGGTGTGGATGAGAAGGTTGTGATCGTAGAAGAATGATGTCAATAATGTTCAAAAGGTAACAGTCAACATGCCTGATACCGTGAAATTTATTTATACGGTACATTTTGTCAGTTGAACTTCAGGATTAAGCTATGGCGCTGGCCTCAAAAGACCTTTTAGGCATACAAGGCATGACTGCCGATGAAATAGGCCTTATCCTCGATACGGCGTCTTCGTTCAAGGACGTTTCCGAGCGCGATATAAAAAAGGTGCCGTCGCTCCGCGGCAAGACGGTGATTAACCTGTTTTACGAGGCGAGCACCAGAACGCGAACATCCTTTGAGCTTGCCGGGAAAAGGCTTTCCGCCGATGTCCTGAATATCGCAACCTCGACGAGCAGCGTGGCGAAGGGCGAAACGCTCCTTGATACTGCCCGGAATATCGAAGCGATGAAATGCGATATTCTTATCCTTCGCCATTTCTGCTCCGGCGCGCCGGAGTTCCTTGCTTCGCGGCTCACGAGCTCGATCATCAATGGGGGCGACGGATTTCACGAACATCCGACCCAGGCGCTTCTCGATATGTATACGATCCGGGAAAAGCGTGGCCGGATCGAGGGACTCACGGTCACGATTGTCGGAGATATCGCCCACAGCAGAGTGGCGCGGTCGAACATCTATGGATTGAACACCATGGGCGCTGAAATCCGCATCTGCGGTCCGGCCACCATGATGCCGAGAGACATTGAACGGCTTGGGGCAAAAAAATATCACGATATGGACCAGGCAGTCGAAGGGGCCGACGTGATCATGATGCTGCGTCTCCAGCTCGAGCGTCAGGCAACAGGGCTCTTTCCCGGGGTGCGTGAGTACGCGAGATTGTACGGATTGAGCAGGGAGCGGCTCAGCCGCGCGAAACAAGACGCTCTGGTGATGCATCCCGGTCCCATAAACCGCGGGGTGGAAATATCATCTGACGTGGCTGACGGTACATCGGTGATTCTGGACCAGGTGACGAACGGTGTCGCCGTGAGGATGGCGGTGATGTTCCTGCTGTCCGGGGGCGCCAAAGGGGATTAATAATTGTTCTTCCACGAACGAAAAAAGGGCTCAACCTGGAATTTGGTGAAGGAGGAGGCGCCCCATCGCTCGGAAGCGCAATCGCGCTGACCGTGCGCACTTGTTGGACGGGCTGCCGAAGGCCTTCAAAGTAATATGCACTTTATTCAATCACGGCATGCTGGCGCTCCTGAGCGCTTCCTTTGCGCATGGGCCACCTCCTCCGCCACTGCGCCATGATTTGCAAAGAGCCGTTTGTTCCCATTCGCGGCTTACTCGAGGGTTTTTATATTGAATATTCTCATTCAAAACGGGCGGGTCGTCGATCCGGCCAACGCGATTGACGAGGCACTCGATCTCCTGGTGTCGGACGGCACGATTGCCCGATTCGGCAAGGCCGGAACCATAAAACCCGCCGGAGCGCAGGTTGTTGACGCGAAAGGCAAAGTCGTGGTTCCCGGACTGCTCGATATGCATGTCCACCTCCGCGAACCGGGATCCGAATATAAAGAGACGATCAGCACCGGCACTGCCGCCGCAAAGGCGGGAGGCTTTACGTCCGTCTGCTCCATGCCGAACACCAATCCCGTCAATGACTCGCGATCGGTAACGGAGTTCATCCTCTCCCAGGCCCAGCGAGAGGCCGTCGCACGGGTGTTTCCCATTGGAGCGATTACCAAGGGTTCCCGGGGCGCGGAGCTCGCAGAAATCGGTGAGCTTTATGACGCCGGATGTGTGGCCATCACCGATGACGGCAAACCGGTCATGAACGGAGCCATGATGCGCCGTGCCATGGAATACGCAACAATATTCGACATTCCCGTCATCTCGCACTGCGAGGACATGAGCCTTGCCGGAAAGGGCGTGATGAATGAAGGCTTTGTTTCGACGGAACTTGGACTGAATGGCATCCCCGGGGCGGCGGAGGAAGTCATGGTTGCCCGGGATGTCGCCCTGGCCGAGTTTGTCGGCTGCAGACTGCACATCGCCCATGTGAGCTCCGCCGGTTCCGTCCGCGTGATCCGTGAGGCGAAACAGCGGGGAATAAAAGTAACGGCGGAGACCTGCCCGCACTATTTCAGCTTAACCGAGGAAGCAGTGCGGGGATATAATACCCTGGCGAAGATGAACCCGCCCCTCAGGACAGCTGAGGATCGTGGGGCGATCAGGGACGGCCTGAGGGACGGGACCCTTGACGTGATAGCGACGGACCATGCGCCTCACGGGATGGACGAAAAATCAGTGGAGTTTGACTACGCACCCTTCGGGATCGTAGGGCTCGAGACAGCCGTCGGGCTTACCCTCAAACTCGTGAACGAGGGCGTGTTGACCTTCGAGGGCGCGGTCCGCGCGCTCAGCCTCAATCCGGCGAAGGCGCTCACGATAAACAAGGGGACCCTTTCCGTCGGAGCGGATGCGGATATTACGATTATCGATCTTGACCAGGAATGGGTCGTGGATGCCTCGCAGTTCAAATCGAAGTCGAGAAATACTCCCTTTGGAGGCTGGAAACTGAAGGGCAGGGCAATGGAGACGATTGTCGGGGGAGTGCTGTGAGAAGTGTGAGACGACTGTTTATTGCGGCTCTGGCTCTGGCAATTCTGGCGCCGACAGCCTTTACCGCACAGAGCACGGAGCATGCGGAGAAACTTAAAAAACTGTCTCTCATCAAGGGGAAGTACAGCTTCATTGTCCTTGGTGACAACCGGTCCGGCGATGGGGTATACCGGAACATCATCGCCCGTGCCATGGAACGGAAACCGGATTTCATCGTGAATGTGGGGGACCAGATACCCGACCCCGGCGACGGGGATGATTGGGATCGATTTTGGGAACTGTCGAAACCGATAACGGTTCCCTATTTTCTGACCGTCGGCAATCACGATGTGAACAGCAGGAAGAGCGAGCAGATATACCAGGAGCAGGTGGATCTCCCCGGGAATGAGTTGTACTATCGGTTTCGCGTCGGGACTGCCTCGCTCTTTATCGTTCTCGATTCGTATCTTACGGGAGAGCAAAAAAAAATTACCGGCGACCAATACCAGTGGCTTAAAAACACCATGAACGGCGCCCCCGAGCATATCTTTGTGTTTCTTCACCATCCACTCTATGGCAACAAGGAACAGGGGAGCCATTACGGAAGAAGTGTCGACCAGTATCCTGCCGAGCGTGACCGATTGCAGGAGCTGTTCTCAACTCACGGGGTGGATGGTGTCTTTGCGGGGCATGAGCATATGTATCACCGGCAAAAAGAAGGCGTCGTTACTCATATTATCACCGGCGGCGCCGGCGCCCCTTTGTATGCGAAGGACGAAGACGGCGGTTTTTATCACTTTATCCATGTGACGGTGGACGGGGAAAAGGTGAGCGGTGAAGTGGTGGATAGTAAGGGAAAGGTAAGGGACCGATTCGCATTATGAAGAGAGCGATGTTAGTGCTGGCTGACGGCATGGTCTTCGAAGGCGACTCCTTCGGCGCCGAAGGAGAGACCACGGGAGAGGTCGTGTTCAATACGAGCATGACGGGGTACCAGGAAATT
>DMKB01000288.1 GCA_003454665.1 Nitrospiraceae bacterium
ATCTCGATTGTTCATGAAGTAGACGATGGTCACCATCTGGAAGACCAGTCCGTTTATTCAGATCCCATCCGTATTCGAGTTATGTTGAAGAACGTTCTTGAGTACGCTGTTCAACATTCCTCTCCCGGTGGCAGTATTTCCATACGCACTATGATTAGAGTGCGTATTACGCACTATCGTGACCGCTCATACCGTTTCATCGTGACCGCCCATTCCGGCTGATCGTGACCGTTCATTCCGTTTTATCGTGACCGATTTTTGGGGTTTTCCCGGAATCGCCGGTCACGCTCCCGGAATCCGCGGTCACGTTCCGCCGGAATCACACCTAACTCGCTGGAATTCTTTAACTTTTTACGGCATAACCGCGCCCTTTTGCCCAGCAGGAGGGACGAATGCCCACAACAAGGATTCCAATGCGCCAAATCATCAATATTATGCGCCTCAAATACGAGGCCAAACTCAGTAACGAGAAGGTCGCCCGCGCCTGCGGTGTCTCCAAAGGCGTGGTCAGCAAGTACCTCCACCTGGCAGCAGCCCGCGGCCTCGCCTGGCCGCTGCCTGAAGACACGGATGAAGCCCAACTGGAGCGCCTGCTGTTCCCGGCAACGCAAAAGCCCTCGCGCTTTGCCAAGCCCGAATACTTCCAGGTTCACCAGGAGCTCAAACGCAAGGGTGTCACCTTGCAGCTGCTCTGGGCCGAGCATGTCGCTGTCCATGAAGATCGAGCTTACCGCTACAGCCAGTACTGCCACCACTACCGGCAGTGGCGTAAGAAACAGCGGCGAAGCATGCGACAGATACATCGGGCCGGTGAGAAAACGTTCATCGATTACTGTGGTCCCACTGTGCCGATCATCTGTCGCAACACCGGCGAAATCCGGCGGGCACAAATCTTTGTCGCCGTGCTCGGGGCTTCCAGTTACACCTTTGCCGAGGCCACCTGGAGCCAGTCCCTGCCGGACTGGATCGCATCACACCAACGCGCCTTTCACTTCTTCGGTGGCGTCACCGAGTTGCAAATCCCCGACAATTTGCTGGCCGGAGTGACCGATGCCAACCGCTACACACCGGTTATCAACGAGACGTATGCCGAGATGGCGGCGCACTACCAAACGGCGGTATTACCAGCACGCCCGAGAAAGCCGAAAGATAAAGCCAAGGCTGAAGTGGCGGTACAAATCGTCGAACGCTGGATACTGGCCCGGCTGCGGCACCATGCCTTCTTCTCCTTGCCCGAGCTCAATCAGGCCATTGCCGAACTCCTGCCCGACCTCAATGAGCGCCACTTCCAGGGGCAGGAGGTCAGCCGTCGGGACTTGTACGAAAGCATCGATGCACCCGTACTCAAGCCATTGCCTGCCAGACCCTACGAGTACGCCGAGTGGCGCAAGGCCCGGCCCGGTATCGACTATCACGTCAGCGTCGCGAAGCGGTTCTACAGCGTGCCTCATGCACTTGTGGGTCAGACGCTGGATGTTCGCCTGACGGCTGAGACTGTGGAGGTACTGCACAAAGGCAACCGGGTTGCTGTCCACCCCCGGCAAGGGCCTCAGCGTTACAGTACGTTGGTGGAACACATGCCCCGCTCACACCGGGCTCATCGGGAATGGTCACCGGGGCGATTCCTAAACTGGGCGCAGGACATCGGGCCCTGCACCCGACAGGTTGTGCAGCAACAACTGGAAAACCGGCCTCACCCTGAGCATGGCTACCGTGCCTGTCTGGGCTTACTCAATCTCGCTCGTCGCTACAGCAAAACGCGGCTGGAAAAAGCCTGTGAACGCGCGCTGGCAATCCGCTCGATCAACTACCAGAGCATCGCCTCTATCCTCAAGCAGGGGCTGGACCAGCAAGTGCTGGAGGGTGATGAGCACCTGCAAGACGATTTACCGCTGCACGACAATGTCCGCGGCGCCGACTACTACCACTAAAACCAGGAGAATACCCATGTTGATACAACAAACCCGTGAACACCTGCACACCCTGCGACTCACCGGCATGCTACAGGCACTGGATGAGCAACTGGAACAACCCGCCATGGCTGAACTGAGCTTCGAGGAACGCCTGGCCATACTGGTGGACCGTGAGGTCCTCTACCGGGAGAACCGGCGGCTTGAGCGGTTACTGAAGACCGCCAAACTACGTGTAGGCGCCTGTGTGGAGGACATCGATTACCGTCACCCCAGGGGGCTGGAGAAACCGCGTATGGCCTCGCTCGTCGCCCTGGAGTGGATACGGCAGTCACTGAACCTCTGCCTGACCGGGCCCACCGGCAGCGGCAAAACCTGGTTGGCCTGCGCGTTTGGTAACGAAGCCTGCCGGCGAGGGTTCTCCGTACGGTATCTGCGCCTGCCGCGCCTGTTCGAGATGCTGCGCATCTCCCACGGTGACGGCTCCTACACCAAGCTGATGAACCAGCTGCTTAAGACGGATTTGCTGATATTGGATGACTGGGGAATCCAGAAAGTCAGTGCGGCTCAACGTAACGATTTGATGGAGGTGATAGAGGACCGCCACGGTCGGCGCTCGACCCTGATCGCCAGTCAATTGCCCACCGATCACTGGCACGAGTACATCGGTGAGGCAACGATCGCCGACGCCATTCTGGACCGGCTACTGCACGGTGCACACCGGATAAACCTCACCGGCGAATCCATGCGAAAAACCAAAGAAAAATTGACTGATCGTGACCGGCTAGTGTAAAAAAGCACCCGCCAGCGAGCATCGGTGTGCAAGTCGGTCACGATGCCCGGAATGGGCGGTCACGTTCAGCGTAATACGCTGTGCTGGCATTACTTGCTACACCAATATTTGCCATGCCGATAATTGATGTCGATTTTGACGGCAATCCATTGCCAGCGGGAGCTCAGCTCTATGGCACTGCCGGAGTACTGGCCGCGGATGGCAACCCCGGTGGTTATCTATCTCTCAATGATGCGCTAAACGGTCAGAGAGGTTCTGTCATCTTTGAATCGTTTACCGGCGGGCCGCTAACAGACTTCAAATTCAGTGTCGATGTCCGCGCCGGAGCGGGAACCGATATGCCTGCCGATGGATTCAGTTTCAACCTCGCTCGACCAGGTGACCCTGTGCTGGCGGATGGCCTCAACGGCTGGGCATCTAATCCAGCCGGAAACGCAAATGTAGCAGAGGAAGGCACCGCGTTGACTCATTGAAAAAGGTAACTCTAGGCAGTTGAAAATCAGATACGTTGCCTCACATTAGAGGTAACTTTCACACCCTTGAAAATCACCCGCAGTTTCTTCTCGATACGCCGCTTGAGTATAAAGGGATTGAGCGATTTATGAACAGCCTCCAGCCGCTCTTTTGCCTCAGTCGCTATATGATCTGATGCCAGTACCCGGTCATAAGGCGTTCGGGGTAGGCCGTATTTCTTGTAGTATTTCGAGTTGATACGCTTCTTCTCCAGCAGCTTCATGCTGGGACAAAAATGATTCTGGTAAAGAGACCATTCGGTGGCATAAAGACCATTCATCATGCCCACCAAGCTGGGGTCTTCGAAGCGATCATAGCCGAACAGCTGGCGTACATGTGACCAGTTCTTTTGTTCCACATGCGCATTGTCATTTTTTTTGTAGGGCCGGGAGCGCGTGAATGAGGTCACCGAGGGATGGTCTGTAAAGTAACGCAGCAGGTGGTAGTTGAGGAATTCAGAACCGTTGTCACAGTCGAAACCCTGCAGGGGAAAGGGCAGATGGACTTCAATGTCCTTGATCTGGGCCAGCACACCCTCCGCACCTTTACTCCAGGTGGCGCGATTCTCGGTCCAGGTCGTATCGATATCGGTCATGGTCAGCGACCAGACGAAATCACCGGCCAGGCTGTTGCCGCAGTGAGCCACGGTATCGGCTTCCATGAAGCCAGGTTGGGAGATATCCCAGAAGTGGGTACGGATCGGGATCTGGTTTTTCAACAGAGTACCAGGTTTGGTACCACTCAGGCCCTTACGTCCATGCACAAGCCTCACAGGCTTCAGCAGGCGATCAATGGTGGCGGCACTGACAGTTAGCAGTTTGCCCTGTGTCTCGGGCGTTAACGCCTTGTAGAGCGTGTCATAGAAGGGTAACCACAGTGGGATGGCCGCTTTGAGCTTCTTGGAACACATCTGGTCACTGGCAAACCAGATGCGCTTCAGGGCAGTTAATAGCTCTGCTGAGGCGTAAACCGGCTTTGGTCCGGTGCGGCGTTTCTTTCTCGTCTTAGGACGCTGGTTCAGCAACCGAATAGCGTATTTACGGTTATATCCGCACACGGAGCAGAACTCATCAAGAATGGTAACCTTGAACCATATGGGCTGACGTCACACACGGAGACGGATGGCCTTGAGATAAGCCTGA
>DMKB01000044.1 GCA_003454665.1 Nitrospiraceae bacterium
GACACTGATGTAAGAAGCCAAAACCTGTTCAGCCGCGAATTTGCATGAATTAAGATCAAGATTGTAAAAGATTTTGCTTTTATTCGCGAGCATTTGCGCTAATTCGCGGCAAAAAGAAGCTCATCGATTTCATCCATCTGCATCAGTGTACATCCGTGGCTAGAAAGTTTTTTTGCTTTCTCGTTGTCCGGGCTTGTCCCGGTTCGCGGGATGATCTCAGTGGCACAATGTATTTTCTGCTCTGGGTTGTAGATTCAATACGAAAAACAAAAACCCCGAAGATGGGGGATATCTTCAGGGTTCCTCGATAAAGACTTGCTCTCTTGTCTAGTGGTTACGCAGTGCCTTCACAACGTGCAAAACGGAGAAACATGTGTGGACAGTTTTCCTCCGTTCAGGAAGCTTTCGACACATTGGACGCCTGGGGGCCCTTATCGCCCTGGACGACCTCGAACTCCACCGACTGACCCTCGGAGAGTGTCTTAAATCCGTCGCCCTGGATTGCAGAGTAGTGAACGAATACGTCCCGTCCGCCACCATCTGGTTCGATAAAACCGTAGCCCTTCGCTTCGTTGAACCATTTCACTTTCCCATTTGACATAGTACAGCTCCCTCCTTGCGCGCTTCCGCCTGCTGACAGGTCCAGCCGCAACTCCCTCTGCTACACGCGGAATACGGTTTTAATGCAGAGAGAAAGGGCACATGAAATCCCCCATGCCCTTTTCTCCGGCCAACAATGACAGTGTGTATTTCTCTATTATACCCGTTTGGTGATATCATGTCGGAATTGTGTGTAGGAAGATGTGGATGGGTGGTAGTCTGAGAAATGACCTCTTATTTCATGTACCGACCGGGATTCACCGGCAGGCCGTTTACCCGTATCTCATAATGCAGGTGGGGGCCCGTGCTCGAGCCTGAGTCTCCCACGTAGGCGATCACGTCACCACGCTTGATGCGCTGCCCTGCCTTGACGTTGAGCCGGGAGTTATGGGCATAAACCGTCCTGATGCCGTACCCATGGCTGATCTGCACCATATTGCCGTATCCCGTGCTGAATCTCGCCTTGATCACGACGCCGTCTGCCGGGGCAATAATGGGGCTTCCGGTCTGGGCGGCGATATCGATGCCTTCATGAAATTTCAGTATGCCGCTGAACGGCGATGTCCTGTTGCCGAAGTGCGACGTGACCCAGCCCCTGACAGGCCAGAGTGCCGGTGTCGACGCATAAATGGACCGTTTGTCCTCAAAATACTCAATCAGCATCTGAAGGCTCGCCTCCTGCTTAAGCGCCGCGCCTTTCAGCTGGGTAAGTTCCTTGTGCATTTCCTGCAGGGCTTCTTTCTGCTTCTTTTCGCCCATGTCCGCGAGGTTCCGAAGCCCCAGTTCATCGGCCCCGCCGATACCGAGCGCCTGCTTCGCCTTCCGCCGCGGGCTCAGGCTCACTGCCCGTCTCAGCTTGCTGTCGAGGTCGCGCAGCCGGAACATCTGGCGCTTGTAATCCAGGAGCGTCAACGCGAAATTCTGCACCTCGGCCTTCTGCTGCATGAGCTCTTGACGGACCGATTGCAGCTCCCAAACCTTGTCCTTTACGTCGTTATATTCGTAAACGAGATAAAGCGAGACGACGAGCAAAACCATGAGGGAGGAAAAAATAGTCTTGAGCAGTGACTTGGATATGCTGAGCGTACGTACCTTCGCATTCGGGCCAGGCACGACCATAACGGTAAAATACTCTTTTTTCCTGGCCTTTCTCAACTTTCTTACCCCCATTACACCTCCCCGCGCGTGCAAAACACTACTTTAGCTGCATAAAAAGATAACGAAATATCACTGTAGTGTCAAGGAATTATTTAACTTTTTTATAATAATTTAACCTGTACTACCATATATTGTATGCTGACATGGCCATCATCAATATATAGAGGAACCGCAAATAACCAGGGGAAAAAACTGTAACTCCCTTATTAAACAGGCAAAAAACGCTCCAGAGGGCAGCCGCTGCAGAGCGGCCTGCTTTTCCTGCACAGCTCCTTGCCGAGCTTGACGATCAGGGCGTGGTATTCATTGTACAGCAGCAGGTCGGCAGGTATTGCTTCCATGAACAGCCGCTGCATCTGCAGGTAATCCGCGTCCTGCGTTATCAAACCGTGCCTGCTCAATATCCGCCTGGTGTATGCGTCCACCACAAAAAAAGGCTTTCCCGCAGCATAGAGGAGAATGGAATCCGCCGTCTCCTCTCCGATGCCGCTCACGTTGAGCAGCTTTTGGCGCAACACCGCGCCGTCTTCGGCGCACAGCTTTTTTATGCTTCCCCGATAGTGGTCCTGAATAAACACGAGCAGGTTCTGCAGGTGTTTCGCCTTGACGTTATAGTAACCGCTGGGACGGATGAGCGTCGCTAGCCTCCCTAATGTCAAGCTGCTCATTCGTGACGGCGTGAGAAGCCGGTGTTTTTTCAGGTTCGCGATCGCCTTTTCCACATTGGACCAGGCCGTGTTCTGCGTCAATACGGCCCCGACCATTACCTCAAAGGGCGTCTCGCCGGGCCACCAGTGCTGGGGACCGTATGCTCGGTAGAGAGCATTGTAAATCGACAGAAGCCTCATGGTGATGTCTTTCTTCGGCATGGATATATGATGATAAATTTCCAAATCACAAACGGCAAATAACAAACAAATATCAATATCCAAGCATCAAACGACGACTGTTTGGAATTTGCCCTTTTGGAATTTATTTGAAATTTGTAATTTGATATTTGGAATTTCTCATTCAGCTTTCCTCGTCACTTCCCCAATCCAGTCAAGATAGCTGCGGGAGCCCGACACGATCGGCAGGGCGATGACTTCGGGCTCGGAATAGGAGTGCAGTTCCTTCACCCGTGGAATAATCTTGTCCATAAGCGGCAATCTGCTCTTCAGGACGATCAGCGCCTCTGGCTCGTCCTGGGTAGCGCCTTCCCAGAAAAATACGGACCGTACTCCGGAAATAATGTTCGCACAGGCAACCAGATGTTCATTCACCAGAGTCCGTGCTATGGTGGCGGCCTCGTCATCGGAGCCTGCGGTTATAAAGAGTACTATTTCATCAGCCATGGCATCCTCCTGCATACACTGGGGATAGAAGAAGATTCCTAGAAACGGCAATTGGCCGCAGATTTCCGCAGAAAAGGCGGATAAAATCACTGCTCGGGGAAAATGAAGGACAACCAAACTGAACAACGGCAATTGGACACGGATTCACACGGAAAAGGCGGATCAAGCCAGAGCTTGGGGAAAGGCAAAAAATCCCAACCTGTAGCCCAATTTTTTTCCTCTATAATTCGGGTCGAGGATTCTTGTCTTCACTTGCCATCAAGATCTCAAGCCTTTTAATCCGCTCTTTCCGCTGTTATCTGCGGCCAACATATCTTTTGATTACAAAACCGAACAACGGCAGTTGGCCGCAGACAAGCCCCACAAGTGCGGTACTTTTTTGACAGGATGTACAGGATAAATGCCGGATAAAAAAAATTTTAAAGAATCCTGTCAATCTTGTTAATCCTGTCTAAGGCCCGTCCTGTTTCCGCCTTTTCCGCCGTTATCCGTGTCCAAAATATCTTATTCCTTATGACGACGGCGTCCTAAAACTTCACCGCACCCAGTCCCTTCAATTCAAACATTGCCATGTACCGGGTCTCACCCGGCTTGGTGATGTACGAAAGACCAAGTCCCCAGCACTGGGAATTGTATTCCGCCTTGTATTCTTCCTGCGTCGTCTCCTGTGTTTCGAGATCCTGCCACACCTGCGCACCGAGCTCCCAACCCCTTAGGGTCAGACCCGCCCCTCCGACAAGATACTCCGTGCTTGGATCACGGAGGTAGCGGTGCGAGATATCAAACTGCATGAGTGCGCCCTCCATGGTCATGCTCACCGATGATGATGTCCGTCTGTCAATATCGGTGTCATAATCAGCTATTGCCGAGAGCGTGAACAATTTCGGGGTTTTCACATACAGCGCGCCCTTCAGCTCAGACCGTTCCTGTGCCGCGTTGGTACGTAGATCATAGGACTGTGAAAGTCGCAGCACCAACATGTCGAATGTTTTGAAGCCGCGTTCGTCCCGATAGTGGGCCGTCAAACGGTTAATAAGGGAAACCGTAACAAGATTTTTTCGCTCCACAACGTCCAGGGAATCAAACTGGGGAATCTCAGAAGAATTTACGCTGGGGACGAACTCATACGTAATGGCCGGTTCAATGGAGTGGCGTATCTTCCCGATTCCCCGTCCTTCATCCTTGCCGAAAACCCGTGAGAATCGGGCATTCATATCTGCTCCAGCAAAATAGTACAATCGCTCTACCGGCTCCACCGAGGTGGCATCCCGGTCATAATACGTAGCGTCAATCCCCGCCCACGGCGTAAAACTCAGTCCCCGGCTAGCGAAAGACGCGGTCAGACTGGGGCGAAATGCCGCACGCCGCAGGCCGTCTTGATCCTGAACGGAAAAATTTACCGCCGATCCCTCAAATCCGAGATGCAGCGGACCGGTAATCCTCTCGTCGAAGATGGAATACCGGAGTTCCGGTAGTTTCTGGATCGTTTTCTCATTCGTATTGGTGAGATCGATCGAATACTGCCCCGCTAGATAGAGTGCGGCGGTGTCCCATCGCTCCACGTAAAATGCGTTGGAATCCAGATACGGGCGGGAACGGATCTCGAGCTTCTCTTCAAGCGTCTGGTAGTAGTCTTCGTCGTTCACGAGGTTAATATCTACCCTTGCCGAAAGATCCTCGGCGAACTCCTCGTGATGATTGAGCTTAAATTCCCACCGCGTGAACGCTGAGCCTGTTCCCGCAAAATAATTATAAAATATCTCGCCTGATGATTCGCGGGAATTTACGTAGCGGTATTCCACGCCCGTCCCGTGTCCGAGTTTATCACGGTAGTCGGAGTAAAGCGTCATATCCTGGTGATCCGAGATGGCCCAGAAAAATGCGTTCTTCATCAGGAACCCCTCACTGCTGCTGTATCCCGCTTCCGGCAGCAGCAGTCCTGTCTGACGCCGGACCGGGAAGAGCAGATAGGGCGTATAGATTAAGGGCAATCCCTTCATATTGAACGACACGCCCCTGGCCGTCGCATAGCGATCCATGTCGACGTTGATCTCGCGGGCCCGCAAATACCACTCGCCTTCGTCGCAAGTCGTAAAAATGCCATGCCGAACACGATATTTTCCTTCGGAAAGCTTCTCGATCCGCTCTCCCTTCATGTGATAGTTTCCGTTCTTGATAAACAGTTCACCGTTATATATAATGCCGGCCCTGGTATTAATATTGAAATCAAGTTTTTTCGCTTTAAGGACATCCTTTTTGTCCTGCAGGTATACATTGCCCCTTGCCTTCGCCTCGCCGGTTTTGTTGTTCAGGATGAGGTCGTCCGCTTCTATCTTGAGATCCTGCTGCTCGACTTTTACGTTCCCCTTGGCCACGTACACATCGTTCGTCCGGTCGTAATCGAGTTTGTCCGCCGTCACCGTGACGGGAATCTTTTTCTGGGTCTCCTGGGCGAAAGCGATGTGATACCCCCAGAACAGGGCAACCGTGAGGAAGACCGCGAACCATATGTATCCTCTTCTTCCGTTCATAGTACCTTCATGGTGGACCGGGAGCCCGTATCGGCTGTCCGCAGCAGTGCGTAAGGCATTGGAGCCTGGGCCTCAACCTCGTGCTCTCCGCTGTATGAAACAAGCTTCGCTACCGTTGCCGGCATCCGATCTCCTTCAGCCCGTGAGTCCCCTGAGTGCCTCTGTCCTGCCGGCATCCGGTACGAGCACGGCCCTCGCGTCTCCTACCACATACAGTGAGCCGGTGATCAGGATACAATCATCTTCCGACGCGAGTTCTCGTGCCGCACTGATCGCAGCGCCGACGGTGTCCGCCGTATCCACGTTATCGTGGAATTTCCGCGCTTCCGCTGCCAACGCGTCGAGGTTCATGGCCCGGGAATACCCGGGACGGGTCACTACGATGTGATCGGCAAGGGCTGCAAACGCGGATATCATACCTCGGTAATCCTTGTCTGAGAGAATACCGATAACGAGGATCAGCTTCCGGTACGAGGCCCTCATCGCCTCCATGGCCTGAGAGAGCATACGCGCTGATCGGGGGTTGTGCGCGCCGTCCAGGAAGATCGCGGGCCGTTCAGAAACGC